>NZ_CP022367.1:300000-380000 GCF_003119115.1 Azospirillum sp. TSH58 | reverse complement strand
CGCGGACCAGGCCAGTCATTCAGTCTACATAACCGGAACCGTCTGGAAAGGCGGGCCAGAGCGGGTGATAGCCCCGTACGGGTAAACCGGACTGAATGCTCGAGTAGGGCGGGGCACGTGAAACCCTGTCCGAACATGGGGGGACCACCCTCCAAGCCTAAGTACTCCTCAGTGACCGATAGTGCACCAGTACCGTGAGGGAAAGGTGAAAAGCACCCCGACGAGGGGAGTGAAACAGTTCCTGAAACCGGATGCCTACAAGCAGTCGGAGCCGCCAATCTCTTCGGAGGGGCGCGGTGACGGCGTACCTTTTGTATAATGGGTCAGCGACTTACAGTAAGCAGCGAGCTTAAGGCGATAGCCGGAGGCGCAGCGAAAGCGAGTCTGAACAGGGCGCTTGAGTTGCTTGCTGTAGACCCGAAACCCGGTGATCTAGCCATGGGCAGGTTGAAGGTGCGGTAACACGCACTGGAGGACCGAACTCACGCCTGTTGAAAAAGTCGGAGATGACCTGTGGCTAGGGGTGAAAGGCCAATCAAACCGGGAAATAGCTGGTTCTCCGCGAAAGCTATTTAGGTAGCGCGTCGGGCGATTGCCCACGGGGGTAGAGCACTGGATGGGCTAGGGGGCCTCGCGGCTTACCAAACCTAACCAAACTCCGAATACCGTGGAGCACAGCCCGGCAGACAGACGGTGGGTGCTAAGGTCCATCGTCGAGAGGGAAACAGCCCAGACCGCCAGCTAAGGTCCCCAAATCACGGCTAAGTGGGAAAGGATGTGGGAAGGCCATGACAACCAGGAGGTTGGCTTAGAAGCAGCCATCCTTTAAAGAAAGCGTAATAGCTCACTGGTCTAGTTAAGCCGGCCTGCGCCGAAAATGTATCGGGGCTCAAGCCGTGTACCGAAGCTGCGGATGTGATCTCAGATCACGTGGTAGCGGAGCGTTCCGTAAGCCTGCGAAGGGTGTCCGTGAGGCCGCCTGGAGGTATCGGAAGTGAGAATGCTGACATGAGTAGCGACAAACAGTGTGAGAAACACTGTCGCCGAAAGTCCAAGGGTTCCTGCGCAAGGTTAATCCACGCAGGGTGAGCCGGCCCCTAAGGCGAGGCCGAAAGGCGTAGTCGATGGGAACCACGTTAATATTCGTGGGCCAGCGGGTGTGTGACGAATGGGAAAGCGTGTCGGGCCTTATCGGATTGGCCCGGCTGGGGACCCGTTCCAGGAAACAGCCCCCGCATCAGACCGTACCCCAAACCGACACAGGTGGACTGGTAGAGTATACCCAGGCGCTTGAGAGAATGGTGTTGAAGGAACTCGGCAAATTGCCCTCGTAACTTCGGAAGAAGAGGGCCCCGTTCGTGCGCAAGCGCGGGCGGGGGGCACAGACCAGGGGGTGGCGACTGTTTACTAAAAACACAGGGCTCTGCGAAGCCGTACAAGGCGACGTATAGGGTCTGACGCCTGCCCGGTGCCGGAAGGTTAAGAGGAGGGGTTCACGCTCCGAATTGAAGCCCCGGTAAACGGCGGCCGTAACTATAACGGTCCTAAGGTAGCGAAATTCCTTGTCGGGTAAGTTCCGACCTGCACGAATGGCGTAACGACTTCCCCGCTGTCTCCAACACCAACTCAGCGAAATTGAACTCTCCGTGAAGATGCGGAGTACCCGCGGTCAGACGGAAAGACCCCGTGCACCTTTACTACAGCTTTGCAGTGGTGCTAGGGATCTCATGTGTAGGATAGGTGGGAGGCTAGGAAACCCGGGCGCCAGCTCGGGCGGAGCCAACCTTGAAATACCACCCTTGAGGTCTCTGGCATCTAACCGCGCTCCGTTGATCCGGAGCCGGGACCCTGCATGGCGGGTAGTTTGACTGGGGCGGTCGCCTCCCAAAGTGTAACGGAGGCGCGCGATGGTGGGCTCAGAGCGGTCGGAAATCGCTCGACGAGTGCAATGGCATAAGCCCGCCTGACTGCAAGACAGACAAGTCGAGCAGAGACGAAAGTCGGCCATAGTGATCCGGTGGTTCCATGTGGACGGGCCATCGCTCAACGGATAAAAGGTACGCCGGGGATAACAGGCTGATGACTCCCAAGAGTCCATATCGACGGAGTCGTTTGGCACCTCGATGTCGGCTCATCACATCCTGGGGCTGGAGCAGGTCCCAAGGGTTCGGCTGTTCGCCGATTAAAGTGGTACGTGAGCTGGGTTTAGAACGTCGTGAGACAGTTCGGTCCCTATCTGCCGTGGGTGTCGGAGTTTTGCGAGGATCTGTCCCTAGTACGAGAGGACCGGGATGGACATACCTCTGGTGCACCGGTTGTCACGCCAGTGGCATGGCCGGGTAGCTAAGTATGGACGGGATAACCGCTGAAAGCATCTAAGCGGGAAACCCACCTCTAAACCAGAACTCCCTTGAGAGCCGTGACAGACCATCACGTCGATAGGAGGCATGTGGACGGGCGGCAACGCCTGAAGCTGAGCCTTACTAATCGCTCGATCGGCTTGATCCTTCCCAGCAGGCGGCCCGCGCGCAGCGGCAAGCCCTGGGCGCACGAGCCAACACCGCAAGAATGCAAGAACGTCCTCGATCATTGACACCTCTGCCGTCCCTGTCCGGATGGTTCGCGTGTGCCTTGGTGACCTGGTGGTCATGGCGAGGCTCCCAACACCCGATCCCATTCCGAACTCGGCCGTGAAACGCCTCAGCGCCGATGGTACTGCGTCTTAAGACGTGGGAGAGTAGGTCGCCGCCAGGTCACCACGGCACACGCCAAACCAGCCAGGACGTGGACGGACAAGGCTTCAAACACACTTGACAATCGTCGCACATCGTCCCTTCCCAAGGAACATCCGCGGGGTGGAGCAGCCCGGTAGCTCGTCAGGCTCATAACCTGAAGGTCGCAGGTTCAAATCCTGCCCCCGCAACCACCGACAGTTGACAGCCCGTCTCCCCGGAGGCGGGCTGTTGGCGTTTCGGACCCGCCTCTGCGCACGCCTCCAGGATTGCCAGCAGGTCGCCATGAAGCTGCGCCTCCAGCCCGGCACCCGAGGGGCAGGGCGACAGCACGACGCGGTCGACCATGGACCGGATCATCTCCATCGCGGCCATCCCCTCGTCGCCGTCGCCGAGCACGGATTCCAGCTCCGCGATGTTCCGCCGGTACAGCTCCGGCAGGTTGGCCGGCAGCAGCATCTCCGGCGCCTCCGTCCCCAGGGCGCCGATCTCGGCGGCGAGCGTGGCACGCTCGGCCTCCAGGGCGGACAGCCGCTCCTTCAGGGACGGGCTGTACATCCCGTTCTCCACCGCCTCCAGGATCGACGCGATCTTCCGGTCCATGCTCGCGAGGGCGCGCTTCTGGTCGCCACGCCGGTTCCGCGCCTCGGTCTGTTCCTGCCGTTGCGCCACTGCCATCTCCTCGACAAAGGCGGCGACCACGTCGGCGCCGAGCAGGCGTTCCTTCAGCCCGGCAAGCACGCGGTTCTCGATCGTCTGCCGGCTGATGGTGCCGTCGTTCGGGCAGGTGCCGGAATTCCGGTGGCCGGCGCAGCCGTAGCGGTCCTTGCCCATGATGGTGTAGCGGCCGCCGCAGACGCCGCACACCAGCACGCCGGACAGAAGGAAGCGCCGCCGATGCACGCGGTTCAGAGCGTTGCCCTGCTCATCCCGACCGATCTCGGTGGCAACCGCCTCCTGTCGCGCCTTGACGCGGTTCCACAGAACGTCGTCGATGATGCGCAGCTCGGGAACTTCGACAATCTCCCGCTTTTCCTGAGGGTTGATGCGGGCGACGCGCTTGCCGGTGCCCGGATCCTTGACGAACTCGCAACGTTCCCATTCCAGAACGCCGGCATAATTGGCGTTGTTGAGGATACCGGTTCCGCGGGCCACCTGTCCGCGGATCGTGGTATCGACCCATCTCCTCCCCCTGGGGCCTGGAACGTTCTCATCGTTCAACAGGCGCGCAATGGCGCGGGGGCTCATGCCGTCGGCGTACAGCGTGAAGATGCGGCGGACAACGGCAGCTTCGGTTGTGTTGATGCGGCGGTAACCGCCGCCGGGCTTGTCGCCGTCGACGACGTCGTATCCATAGGCCTTGCCGCCGGGAATGCGTCCCTCCTTGGCAAGGCCGAGATGGCTGCGTCGGGTCTTCTGACCGGTCTCCTTGAGCTGCACCTGTGCCATCATGCCCATGATGGCGATGTGGAGGGTGGTGATCTCGCCAAGGTGCGGCGTGTACAGCTTGATATTGTGGAAGTTGAGGTGGTCATAGAGATCGGAGGTGTCCGCCAACCGCCGGCCCAGACGGTGACACAACGACATCGAAGCGGCGGCGTCCGGCGTCATCCACCAGCTTCAGAAAGCCCGGGCGGTGCCGGGAGGCGCCGCTGATCGCGGCGTCCGTGTAGGTATCCACCACGTCCCAGCCCTGCTGGACGGCGTAACGCCGGCACAGCTCGATCTGGTCGGCGATCGATTCCTGGCGCTGCTTGTCGGTCGAGTAGCGGGCGTAGATCACGGCACGGAGTCGGGGGTGGTGGAGGACGGTCATCGCAGGGCCTTCAGGGAGAACGCGATCAGGGCGGCGAGAAGAACAAGGGCGAGGCCGGCAGCGAACGTCATGAAGCCGGCCTGGGACGGCCGCCGGCGCATCTCATGGCGCGCCAGAATGCGGGCCAATCCGAGCAGCTTCTCGAGCGAAACGGTCCGCGGCTCCTGCTGGGGCGGCTGGACAACGGGCGTCGTCGTCGCGGCGGTGGAGTCGGTGGAGTGGGGCACGGGTGGAAAGTCCATGGTGGGAGCGGCCATGACGATATGGTCCGATGGCGGCAGGAGCGGCAAAACAGCGGCAGATCGGCGTCGTCGACGCCAACCCGGTCATCGGTGCGGTCAGGAGCCGGGCGGCGCGGCCGTGGCCGGCAACCCCAGCGAGCCCTGCTTGCCGGGCTTCACCTTGCCACCGGCTTCACGATGGGCGGATGCCGCGAGCGTCGCCGCCAACGGCTCCAGAACCTCAAGCCGCCCCCGCAGGCGGGCGTTCTCGCGGCGCGCTTCGTCCAGCGCCTGCTCCACCTGATGCTTGGCGGTCAGTTCAGAACGCAGCTGGTCGAGCTGCAGCGAGGAGCGCAGGAGGGCAGCCTTTTCTTCCGACAGAAGGCGGTTCACGGTCTCCACAGCGGCTTGCGCGTCCGCCGCCTGCCGCTGCCAACCCTTGATCTCTGCGGACATCCGGGTCAGCGCCGCGTCCTGTTGGACGACCTTCACCGCCAGCTGGTTGCGGTCTTCCATGATTCGGTCATGCTCCTGCGCCAGATCCTCGTAGCCCTGCTCCTGTTCAGCGATCTCGGTCGTCAGAGCGTGAAGTTCGTTCCGGCAAGCAGCGCTTTCACTCTGCAGGGCTGCCAGCGCGGTGGTGTGCTGTTCCGCGGCGAGGCGCCTCTCCTCCTGCCTCAGGGCGTCGATCGACGCGATGAAGGCCGTCAAGGCGCCGTCGATGGCATGCCGCATCTGCTCAGCCGCGGCGCAGGACTGGACGTCAACCGGCCCTCCCGCGAACGAATTGCCAGACGTGCTGACCGAGCCCTTCTGAATAACGAAGAGGTGAGGGGCGGTCTTCCTGATGTCATGGATGAAGCGCGATACGTCGCGCAGGGAGCCTCCGCCAATCTCGGCGCGAATGCGGCGGTAGGACGGATAGGCGTGGTCCTTCGACACGATCTTGCTGACTGCTTCCGAGACGGACTCGTGCGTGATCAGGGGATGGGTGGGCTGGGAGCAGGACATCCAGAACCTCTGCGGGGACTACGGTTTGGGCGGCCGTGCCGTCGGCCGGCTGAGTATCTGGATGAGTTGCGATGCCAGGAAAGGGCTGCGGCGACGGAATCTTGACGGTTCCGGTCCAAGCCGGCCGATGGTGAGGTGATACCGCGGTAGCGATACCGGGTAGCGGCACCTGATACCGGTGTTACCGTCGCCATCCACGTCGATCCCACCCCTCCGCCTGCGGGCCGTTCAGGTCCACCATTTCACCCAAACGGCGCAGAAAATTGCCCGGCGCCCGATGCGGCGGGGCGGAACCCTCCATACGCTTCCTTCCGAACCAGGCTGCCCGGGTGTCGGACCTCCGGCCCTCGCCACGGGCAGCCTTGAGCGAAGAAGTGCACGGGCAGCCTTGAGCGAAGAAGTGCACGGGCAGCCTTGAGCGAAGAAGTGCACGGGCAGCCTTGAGCGAAGAAGTGCACGGGCAGCCTTGAGCGAAGAAGTGCACGGGCAGCCTTGAGCGAAGAAGTGCACGGGCAGCCTTGAGCGAAGAAGTGCACGGGCAGCCTTGAGCGAAGAAGTGCACGGGCAGCCTTGAGCGAAGAAGTGTGCAGTTAGGCGTTGCGGCGGGCCGCAACGCCTCCGGGGCCGGCCAGGGCCGGTTGCCGGATCGACGACGGCGTGGAGGTGCCGATGCCGTGGCGGATCTGGGATACTTTCGCATCGAACAGGGCATGCTCTCCCGTGGCGCCGGCGCGAAGGCCGGAGCGTCGGCGGCTTATCAGTCCGGTGGCCGGTTCCGCACCGTCATCGCGGCGGCCGCTTACCAGGCTGGGGTCGGTCTGACCATCGGCGCCGACCTGCGAGAGGCATGGGCGGCGAAGGGACAGGACCCTGTGTCGGCGGTTGTGGACTTCACCGCCAAGTCCGGTGTCCACCACACCGACATCCGCGCGCCCGCGGGTGCGCCCGCTTGGTGCGCCGATCGGCAGACCTTGTGGACCAGGGTGGAACTCAGCGAACGGCGCCGTGACGCGACGCTGGCGCTGCAATACACGCTGTCGCTCAGCCGGGAGGTCCCCATCGCGACGTCGATCCGGTCGGTGGAGCATTTCGTTGATGAGCACCTCGGATCACGCAACCTGATCGCCGACATTGCGGTCCACCTGTACGGGCGCCCCCTGGACCCCAGGGTGCCGGCCGCCGCCGAGAAGTTGGCGAACACGGTCGATCTCGCGTGGCCGGTGATCCCGGTGGTCCGTGTCCCCAGCACTCCACCAGTGGACGGCCCGCACCTCTTGGAACTGCCCGACGGGCGCCTCATCGTCTACCAGCCGCACGCGCACGTTCTGGCGACGACGCGCCCGCTCGTCGACGGCGCCCTCGGCCCGAAGGACCGCGACCTGTCGCGGAAGGCCTTCCTCATTGGAAGCCGCAAGCTGTGGGAGCAACTGTGCAACGTGGCCTTGGCCGAGACCGGGGCGAGCCATCGCGTAAATCAGCGGTCGAAGTGGCATCGCCACCGTCAACAGCAGGACCTCGGCGCCGTCGGGCCGCACCATGAACCGCTTTTCCAGGTGCCGCTCGGTCCGGCCTATCATCCGGTCGTCGAGGGGCGTGCTCTGGATTTTGGAGGAGTGGACGTCATGCCTCATCAATTCAACGCCATCGTAGCCGAACTCGAAAAGTCCAGACGTGCAATGCCCGACAAAAAATCGGTGCGTCTGGCTCGGGCCATTGTCCGGATCGAAGAACTGGAAGCGCAAGGGGTTCGCTTCAGCCGGGAAACGGGTGGGATGGTGAAGGTCGAAGCTCCTTCCGGTGTGGTCGTTGACTGGCATGACCGTGCCTTGTGGAGCGGGATACACGCGATGGTGCTCGACTACCTGAAGGCCCGCGACGCTGCTCGGAAAGCGCGCGCGCCCGGACCGGGGGCCGTCGGGATCGCCGTTCCTGAGGCAAGCGACAGGATGACGATGGTGCGGGAGCCGGCGGCGGACGCGGCGCGGCTGCGGGAGGAACTGGATGCTGCCACGCGGAGCGTCGCGACCATCGCGGCGGCGACCGGGCAGGCGCAGCCGGATGTCGCGGCGTCTCTGGCCGATGGGATCGTCACCGTCGCCCGGGGCGCCATGGCGACCGCGTACGAGAGATCGCGCGGCGTGCTGATACGCGAGCAGCGGGCGCGTGCGTCGGCGGAGACGCACGCCGAGGAACTCACCAGGGACTTGGCACGTACGAAGGCGGCCCTGGCGCTGGAGCAGGAGAAGCGGCGGGCAACGGAAGCGGACTGTGTTGCCCTGCGCGCGGAAGGGACTGCACTGCGGCAGCTACTGACCGAGGCGAAGCGCAGCGCCGAGTCTGCGTCCATCACCGGAGCGGCTGCTGCCCGGCAGGCCGACGAAGATCGGCAAGCGCGTCACCGTGCCGAACAGGCACTCCGCCTCGTGCGCCGGACGGTCGACACCGACGCTGCCGACGAACAGTTGGCGCTTGAGCTGCGCAAGCGGTTGCAGGCTGCCAGCCGACAGTCCGACGCCGTGGAGGAGGCGGCGCGGTCAGCGGGGCTGACGCCGGAGGTCCTGCCCAGCGAACCCGGCGCCCGGCTGCGGGCGATTGCGCAGGCGAACCGTGACCAAGCACTGGATGAGGTGGCCACCCTGTTGGACGCGCCGGTGCGGGCGCTTGGTGTGCACCTCCGCGGCGCCGCTGCCGAGCGGGTTCCGGCGGCTCTGGCGATCCTCACGACGGCGATCGAAGGTCGGGATGCGGAGCTTGCGCGGGAGCGCGCCAGCCGCGAGCAGGCGGAACTGGAAGCGCAGGGATGGAAACGCGCCTACGAGGCTCTGGTCCGCCACGGACGGCGATTGGTGATGCTCCTTGCCCGGCAGGCCGGCTTGGTCGATCCGGCGAAGGCGGCGTGGCGTCGGCTGATGGATGCCATCAGCCATGGCAAGGAGCCGGGCGATCTTTCCTCTGCGCTCCCCAGCCGGCGCAATGATGCTCAAGCGCGCGGTGAGGCGCCGAACAGGAACCCGCGGCCGGAGGCAGGCCAACGGACTGGTCGGCCCGACTGGGTGAACCCCGACTCGGAAGCGACGACCATCATCGGCGACGTGAAGCCACCCGCGGCAACCCAGGAGTCGCTGGAGGTCATGACCGGCGAGAAGCCGCGGCCGTCGGGCGCGGTGGCGGGCGCCTTCCGGTTGACCAGTGCCGCGACCGAGGCCGTCAAGGCCCTGGAGGCGCGGCTCAAGGTCATGAGCAAGGACGACCTCCTGAAGGCGGCGCGGGCAACCGAACGGGCGGCCCGTGAGGCGGGCGAGGAGAGGCGCCGGAACGAACACCGGCACGCCTACTCGGTCATCGCAAGGGTTGCGCGGCAGCGCGGTATCTCCCTGCAGTCTCTCCAGCCGTCCAAGTCCCGGATCCGCGACGAGTATGCGAGGTGACAAGCAGCGGTCGGGACGCGTCGGCGTTGCGTCCGCCCGTCGTGGCGGCTGGCCCTGCGGGCCGCCACACCGGGCGGTCGCAACTCAGGACGACCCGTGATGATGATGACCACCCCGGTGCGGAGCGGCGCAGCCCTGGCCGCGTGCATCGAAGACGACGCGATCATCCGTGTGCTTCCGGCGGAACAGAACGCGGCGACCATGAAGTTCGCAGATTGGCTTCAGGAAACCCTGCAGCGCTGGGCCTGTGGGCAGCGCGGCGCCGCCGACCGTCGGAAGCTGGACATGATCGTCCAGGCAGCGGAGGCGATGGACTACCAGCTTTCCCTGACCGTGCAGGACATCTTCGACATCATAGAAGACCTCGACGCGGCTCTTGACGCCGGCCTGCTTCTGCTCCGCGGGTTCGATCGACCCGTCATCCGTGTCCATCTCGTGAGCAAGGGCGCTCCGCAGTAGGTGGGGGCCCCGGAGTGTCACGGTGGGTCCCGCTATAAGGACCCACCGCGCTTCGGCTCCTGATACGGGCTCCCTGCCTCGACCAACGGGGCATGGCGCCTTCTTTTCGGCAGGGCACGTTGCTGGTCCCGAACGCGGCTGCATACCGAACCGTACGGAAGGGGCGGCCATTCCGGCGGGAACGGAGTGTCCAGCCGAGCTGTCCCCATTCTCCGTTCAACATCTGCCGATCATCCAATCCACTAACCCTTTGGCCTTGTTGCTGATTTCCACGACAGCGTCCAGAATTCTGCCGATGTGCCTGCCGATCCGTGGTCAATCCGCAAGCCTTTGATCGCGCGAGAAATTTTGAGTTCCTAGTCTGCCAACCTTGCCGATCCTCGCCACGGCGTTGGAGATGCGCCCTGCGTCCAGGGAAGACCGGAGACGGCTCACCGGTCGATGCGGAGTTCGGGGTGTGACAGCCTCTTCCGGCGCCGGTACTCTGCCGGGAAGTGGAAGGGTGGGAGGACGGCGGTAGGGTGGCGCCTGAGGCAGGTGTGCAACCCGGCGGCGCCTTTCTCCGCGCGGTCGCCATTGCGCCTAGTGGGGCGGCGCATTAACCTGTGCCGTCTCAACCGTTGCAACCTTCCTTTGTTCGGCAAATTTCCAGTGTGGCGCCAAATGCACAATGACACGAGAGTATGGGGCGAATGGTTGCATCAATAACAATGCGCCGCAAGATTGCCCGGTTGAGAGGCGGGGAACCGCCAAGGTTGATGGATTTGTTCGCAGGGTGTGGCGGGATCACGCTTGGCTTCGCCACCGCCGGGTTTGAACTCGTTGCATCTGTCGAGTCCGATCCTTGGGCCGCCCAGTCCCATGGTGCCAACTTCGCAGCCATCAGCCGCGGGAGGAATCGCCAAGCCCACAACAATCCCTACGACATCAACTGCGAGGATCCCAGCTCGATCTTCCGCGACCTGGGGATCGACGGTCCCGTGGACGAGCAGGTTGACGTCCTTGTTGGCGGCCCGCCCTGCCAAGCCTTCGCCCGGGTCGGGCGGGCAAAGCTCCGTCATGAGGCTCATCGCCGGGAGGAGGACGATGCCGACGTCGCCTTCCTTGTAGATGGCCGCGTGAACCTTTGGCAGCGGTACCTGCACTATGTCCGCGAAACCAAGCCTCTCGCGCTCTTGATGGAGAACGTCCCGGACATCCTGAACCATGGCGGGAAGAACGTCGCCGAGACGGTGTCCGAGCACCTCCGCAGGGAAGGCTACCGGGTCCGGTATACCCTTCTGAATGCGTCCTGGTTCGGCGTCCCACAGACGCGGGAGCGCATGTTCCTGGTGGGCGTGCATGAGGACTTGGACGAGGACGTGGTCTTCCCGTCGCCGACCCACTATTCGGTCTTGCCGGCCGGATACGAGGGGACGCGCGCGACGGCTCGGAAGCTGATCAACGCGATGCACGCGGACGCGGAGCACAGCCACTGCTGGATTGGTGACCCCTTGGAGGAGGACGGCCTGCCACCGGCCACGACGGCCGGCCAAGCGTTCGCGGACCTTCCCCCGATCTACGCCCTGGACATGCTGGAGAGCGGGCGCATCGCGCGCGGCCGCAAGGACCCATCGGAGCCAGTGGGTTACACGTCCGCCACGCCGACGACTCCGTGGTCCAAGCTCATGCGCAAATGGCCCAACTTCGGCGCCACGGATTATACAACGGGACACGTGATCCGCTACCTGCCGCGCGACTACAAGATCTTCCGCATGATGGAGGAAGGCTGGCAGTACCCCGAGGTCTGGCGTTTTGTAGAGGAGAAGCGCCGACAACTGATGGACAGTCGCTGGGAGTCCGGCGAGGACAAGGCCGCCAGCACCTTGCAGGCGCAGGCGTTCGTCAGGGAGTGGACGCTGCCGTACGACCCCGGCAAGTTCCCCAACAAGTGGTGGAAGCTCTATCGGGACAGGCCATCGCGGACCCTTTTGGCGCACCTGGGCAAGGACTCGTACAGCCATATCCACTACGACGACGAGCAGGCCCGGACGATCTCCGTCCGCGAGGCGGCACGGCTGCAATCCTTCCCGGACGGGTTCGTCCTGCGCGGCAGCATGAATCCCGCCTTCAAGCAGATTGGCAACGCCGTCCCGCCGCTCGTCGCCTATGCCATCGCCATGGAGATGCGGTCGATGATCGGCTGCCGGCCGGCCGTCGACATCAGGCACGAACTGCTCAGCCTGGACAGGCGGCCGGACCCAGCCACCGAGAGGGGCGTCGAGAAATGCGGTTTCTGATCCTGCGCATCCTGACCCACAGCGAACTCGGGATGTTCCATGAGTACCGGCGCCAGGGGAAGGAGGGGTCCAAGCAGCGGGCGGTGAATTTCGACTGGGACGTGGTTGACCGCGTTTTTCCGGCCGCCAAGGACACCGACCGCGTCGAGATGGACCTACTGTACGACACCGACCAAGGCGTTGGGCGGGCGCGGCAGTGGCTGAAGCGCCAGGAGAAGAACTGGCGGCTGGAGGGCAACTGTCCCAAGGACAAGTTCTACCACTTCGTTGATCCGGGCTGCCTCTTCGCCATGGAGATTGATGCGGGGACGGCGCCCGGCTCCGGCGCGTGGGCGGTGTTCCCAGCGGACCATCCCGTCACGAGGGCCGTTCTCGCCGACGGCGAGAGCTGCCGCCTCGCGAAGTCGGCGATGATCGCTCTCCATGACGAGGAGGGCGAGCGTGTCTGGCGCTTGCTGGGCGAGGCTCGCCCGGATCTTTTCACCGCGAAGCACAGGGGGAGCACGATGACGATGGTCGCCGCCAGGAACGGGGGGAACGGCGTCGCGTTGCCCCCGAACCCTTCCAGAACGGTGTCCATCCTGGCTTCTGTGGGCTACTCCCTGCCGGACGCTGTCGCCGATCTGGTGGACAACGCGATCAGCGCCGACGCCACCGAGGTTTCGATCACGTTCGGACGGCCGGACGGTGGCCATGGCCGATGGATGGGCATCGCGGACAACGGCGTCGGCATGGACCGGGCGACGCTGGAGGAGGCGATGAGGGTCGGCAGCGCGTCCGACTATGACCAGCGGAGCCTTGGGAAGTACGGCTACGGTCTCAAGGGCGCCTCGTGGTCCCAGGCGAAGGTCCTGACCGTCGTGAGCAAGAGTGAGGGCGCCCCGGCGTGCCATCTGACCTGGGACGTCAACGACATGGACGGCTGGGTGGCCAAGTCCGATCCGCTGGAACGCTGGGAGGAGGAGGCGACCGCCCTTGGAGGCCACGGGACGGTCGTCCTGTGGAAGGACATGCGCCCGCCGCAGACGATGCCGAACATGCGAGGACTGGACCCCTACTCCTCCGAGGTTAGACAGCTCGAGCGGCACCTTGCCCTGGTCTTTCACCGCTTCCTGGAGGGGCGGGCTGTCGGGCGGAAGACCGTGGCCATCTTGATCAACGGGAAGCGCGTCGAACCGAACAACCCCTTCGGCCATCCGCTGGCCTCGGCCTATGACGCGAAGACCATCCGCATCCCCACCGGCGGCGAGGACGGCCGGGTTCTGGTGCAGGCCTACCTGCTTCCCTCGGAGAGCGAGATCAGCAGCCACCACGCGCCCGAGGGCCAGGACGCCGTCCGGCGCGCGCTCGACCTGATCGGCCTGCATGGCAAGCGGACGGAGACGCAGGGCCTGTTCATCTACCGTCACGACCGCCTGATCAAGTGGGGCGGTTGGCACGAGATGTGGAACACCACCGACGAGAAGACCAAGCTGGCGCGGGTCGTCGTCGATTTCGACCATGTGCTGGACGACGCGTTCAAGATCAACGTCAGCAAGCGGATCGTCCTGTTGCCGCAGCAGCTTCAGGAGGAGATCAAGAAGGTCGCCGACGTCGCGCGTCGGGACAGCCAGAGGAAGTACCGGAAGGGAGCGGCGCCCGCTCCCGCCGGAGCCGCGGGATCCGCGTCTGGAGGTCTTGCGCCGACCGTGACTGGGGCGGGGGCCGTTGACGCAGCCCCGACGCCTACGGCTCCGATGCCCACGACCCCTGCGCCCACGAACCCTGCGCCTGCGGCACCATCGGCTGGGACGGCGCCGACACCCCCTGCTACCTCCGCCACCCCGGCTCCTCCGCCGTCCCGGATCGCGGTGAAGCCCGTGAAGACGGAGAAGTTCTTCTGGAAGGTGACGAAGGGGATGACCGGGACGCTCGACGTCCAGGTCAGCGACCTGAACCCCAGCCTCTCCGCGCTGGTCCAGCACATCCGCGACGACCCGCTGGCCGTGGCCCACCTTGCAGCCTTCCTGGGGCGCCTGGACGAGGTGGACGCACAGAGCCGCCTGATGGCCGGAGGGGACGCCTGATGGGCACCGTCCGCGTCATCGGGGCGGTGCCCCCGAGGTCCAACTGGACCGACCGCCTGAGCCCGGAGTCCTGGTACCACTGGGGGCGGCTGGAATCCCTGCTCCGCGCCGACCCGAAATGGGAGCCGCAACAGGTGGACTCGGTCGCGGCCGAGTCCCTCCGGGTGCTGCGTAGCCTGCGGGACCCCCGGCAGGATGTGCCGTTCCAGTGCCGGGGGCTGGTCGTCGGATACGTCCAGAGTGGCAAGACGGCGAACTACACGGCGCTCGCGGCGCGCGCGGTCGACGCGGGATACCGGATCGTCATCATCCTGTCCGGCATCCACGACTCCCTCAGAAACCAGACGCAGAACCGTCTGGAGAGGGAGCTCACCGGTCACCAGGCGGGCGGCCTTCCCCCGGCACAACGCGGCCGGGAGTGGATCGCCCTGACGACGCCCACCGAGGACTTCAAGGAGCAGGATGTCCGCATCCTCCAGTCCCCGGCGCCGTTCCTGGCTGTGGTGAAGAAGAACGTCCCCGTCCTGGCGAAGCTTGACCGCTGGCTGGGATCGGCGGAGCGCTACCTGGACGACATGCCCGTCCTGCTCATCGACGACGAGGCCGACCAAGCATCCATCAACACCAGGGGGAACCGCCCGCCGGACTTGGCGGTCGGCGACGACGAGGACGGCGACGAGAACGTCGCGCCGTCGAGGACGAACGCTCTCATCCGGTCCATACTGACGCGGACGTCCAAGGCGGCGTACGTCGCCTACACGGCGACGCCGTTCGCCAACATCCTGATCAACCCGGACGCCGTCGACCGCTGCGTGGGCGAGGATCTGTTCCCAGAGGACTTCGTCATCCAGCTGCCGCGCCCGAAGGGCTACACTGGGACCGAGGAACTGTTCGGCGTCTCGGCCAAGAACCGCGACGTGCTGCGGACGGTCGCCGACGAGGACGTCCGTGCGCTGCGCGCGCCGCGCCGGCGCAAGGCGGCGGAGGTCGTCATCGGTCCCGATGGTGGGGCGTTGCCGGGCTCCCTGGCCGACGCGCTCGTCTCCTTCTGCTTGGCCGGCGGCGTCCGTTCCCTCCGCCCCGGGCTGTCGGGCAAGGCCCACACCATGCTGGTCCACGTCAGCCAGCGCACCGCGGACCAGGAGCGGATCGCCAACGCCATCCGCGAGCAACTGGACCTATGGCGCGAGGCCGAGCGCCAGGGGCAACGGCTTGAGGCCGTGCTCGGCCCCGCCTGGGCGGCCATGAAGGGCGACGTCGAGGCCCCGGCCGACGACGAAGCGGTCATCCGCGCCTCGGTCGCGGTCCTCCGACAAGCCGTCGTCCTGGAGCTCAACAGCGTTACGGGCGAGGACCTGGAGTATGACGAAAGGCCCGGCCGGCACATCGTTGCGGTTGGTGGAAACCGCCTCTCCCGTGGGTTGACCATCGAGGGGCTGACCGTCTCCTACTTCCTGCGCACCGCGTCGATGTGCGACACCCTGCTGCAGATGGCCCGCTGGTACGGGTTCCGCCGTGGCTACGAAGACCTCATCCGCATCTGGACGACGGACGGGATCGCCCGGTGGTTTTCCGAACTCGCTCTCGTCGAGCAGTCGTTGCGGGACTCCATCGTCGCCCTCGGGCGCGCCGGGCGCAGGCCGGACCAGATGGCCATCCGGCTCCGGGCCCACAGCGAGCTTCTGCTCACGGCGCGCAACAAGTCCGGTACCGCGCTGTCCCAGCAGGACTCCTGGTCCGGCGGGCACCCGCAGACCGTCCTGCTGCCGCTGACCGACGGGGCGAAGCTGGCGGCCAACCGGGCGCTGGCGGACATGTTCATCTCAAGGGTGGCCCCCTCGGTGAGGCGCCACGGCGGGCTCCTGGCGAGGGACGTCGCCCCCGAGACCGTATGTGACTTCCTGCGCGCCTACCGGATCCACGAGGACATCGTGGCGTTCCGCAGCGACCTCCTCGCCGACTGGATCATGGGCCGGGCCGCTGCCGGAGAGCTCATCGACTGGTCGGTCTTCATCGCGTCTCCGGAAGACGGCCGTCCCGTCGTCCTTGGAGGGCTGGAACTCGGTCTCGTCCGCCGCAAGCGCATCAGCAGCGAGAGCATCGGCATCCTGACCGACCCGCGCCACGAGGGCGTCGACCTGCCGGGAGGACCCGACGCCTACCGCCGGGACAGTGGGGCCTACGACGCCGAAGCCATGCGCGGGGCGAGGCCACCGGCCCAGGGACTCCTGATCGTGTACCCGCTGGACCCAGAGTACCTTGGCGTCCCGCAGCCCGACCCGGTCATCGCCCTGGCCCTCAGTCTCCCACAGACGTCCGACGAGGGCTCGACGTGGATCGTGAACGGGATGGTGTCCAATGGTTGACGGCCCCATCCCAGGGCAGTGGGCCGACCTCCGCGCCAGCAGGCCTGTCAGCGAGGATGCGCTTGCCACCTTGCCGGTCACCCTCGACGGACAGGATACGACGCTCTCCATCGCGATGGACCAAGCTGGCTTCCTCCACCTTCTGATCCCGGTCACGCGCGGCCCGGCCAGTGCGCCGCCGCCTGACCTGAACGGACTGAGGGTCCGGCACCGCCGTCTGGAGACGGGTGAGGTGATCGAGCTGTCCGCGCCGCCGTCGCACGAGCCCGTCTTCACCCCGTTCTGCCGGGAGGTCGCCGACGCCGTCGTCGTCGAGTGCCGGGAGCCGTGGGCGGCGGTCGCGGCGACCCTCCGCAACTGGCAATCGGCCTTCCGGCCGCTGCGTTCCGGCATGGACAAGACGGTCCAGGTCGGCTTGGTCGGCGAGTTGCTGGTGCTCCGTTCCCTCATGATCCCAGCCCTCGGGTCCGCCGCCGTCTACCAGTGGAGCGGCCCGGACGCCGAGCGGCACGATTTCGTCGGCGAGCGCCTGCACCTGGAGGTCAAGACCACGCGCAAGGGCAGGCCGGAGCATGAGATCTCCCGCCTGGACCAGTTGCGGGTTCCCGGCGGGCGCCAGCTGCTGTTCGTGTCCGTGATGATCGAGCAGTCGGCCGCCGGCGCGGAGACACTGGCAACCCAGCTCGACGCCACCGTGGAGCAGTTGCGCGGGGACGCCGCCGCGTTGGACGCGTTCATGGCGAGGATGGTGTCCATGGGCTGGTCCGAGGAGATGCGGAACTCCGGGGAACTGCTGAGGTTCTCCGTGCGTGGGGCGTCCGTCTACGCCGTGGACGACGACTTTCCGCGGCTTCCGGACGACTTCGCGCCGCCCTCGGGGGTGGTCACGGTCAAGTACACGATCGACTTGGCGAACCTGCCCGAACTGGACTTCGACGAGGCGTTGAACGTCGTCCGGCAAGCCAACCCTGGCTACATATCGTGAACTGCACATGGCGAGGACGCGGAAAGGAAAGAAGCCCAAGCCCCCTCCGTTGTCCCGCTCGGAGATGATGGCGCGCATCAAGGGGAAGGACACTGTCCCCGAGCTGCTGGTGCGCCGCGCGGCGTGGGCGGCCGGCCTGCGCTACCGCTTGCACGATCGGCGGCTCCCCGGCCGTCCCGACTTGGTGTTCCCCGGGAGGCGCGTCGCCGTCTTCGTCCACGGGTGCTTCTGGCACTGTCACGAGGGCTGTAACCGCTTCAGGATCCCCAAGACCAGGACTGATTGGTGGACAGCAAAGCTTGGACGCAACAAGGCACGCGACGACGAGGTGCGCGGCGCCATTGAGGCGTCCGGGTGGGATGTCGTCGTCATATGGGAGTGCGAGGCTGAACGCCCGGAGCGTTTGGCGGAACTTGTGAAAGGGCTGAAGGCGATGCCGCCCCGATAGGCTCGGCGCCTGTGCACCATACTTCTCCTACAACTCTATCGCGTCGGTCCTGTAATCTGTGCTATGCGGCTAGTTGCCGTTCTTGTCCTCCAGGTTGTTTCTGGGTTCGGGATCGCCCTTTTTGCGCCGCCGCATTGATACAGAGTAACGCATGCCGATCCTAAGCCCAGACCTCATCGGACGAGTGAAGCGCCTGCCGCTGAAGCCGTCGGCGATGGCCGCACTGTTGCCCATGTTCGAGGCGGTCAGCAATGGACTGCACGCCATCGACGACCGGTTTGGCGAGGACGCAAGGCGGCAGGGGCGGATCGACATTGAGGTGCTGCGCGCGGATCCTGGCGTGGCCTCCTCCGCCGTGGCGGGCTTCGTCGTGACCGACAACGGCATCGGCCTCAATGATGACAACTACAAATCCTTTCTACGACCTGATTCCCAGCACAAGATCGGACGTGGGGGGAAAGGAGTCGGGCGGCTCGGCTGGCTGAAGGTCTTCAGGGACATCCGCGTCGACAGCACCTATGAAGCCGAGGACGGAAGCGCCGTCGGACTGAGTGCGCGATCGTTCGACTTTGTCCTTCGGGAGGACGAGCAGGTGGCTCTGCGGGACGGCGCGTCCGTTTCGGCAACTGGCCCTGGGACCCGCGTCAGTCTGAGGGGCTTCGATACAATCTACGGGAACAAATGTCCCTTGGACGCGGCCGCCATACGGCAGCGGATCATCGGGCACTTCATGCAGGTGCTGGCCACCGGCGCCGCGCCGGTGATCACTGTCATAGACGGCGGCGAGGTCACAGACCTGCGGGCGGCGTTCGACGACCTCGTCAGGGACACCAGCGAGCAGGCGGTCACGGTCGTGGCCGAGGACGGCCACGAGATCATCCTGACGGTGCGGCACATGCGTGCCGCGAAGTCCATCAGGCCGGACGCGAACCACAAGAACTACAACTGGCTGTTCATGTCAGCACACCAACGCGCCGTCGACGACGCGCCCATCGACGAGGCCATCGGGCTGAAGTCCCTGCGCGGCGAGGAAGTGTACGTCGGCTGTGTCTACGGCGACTACCTGGACGCGCATGTGAATGCCGAGCGCACTGCCTTCACCTTCGGATCGGACGAGGGGCGTGCCATCCGCCGCGCCCTTGTGGACTCGATCATGGCGTACCTGGGCGACTACGTGGCGGAGGTGAAGGAGCGCAAGAGGGCCGTTGCCCGGCGCGTCATGGGGGAGTACCCGCAGTTCCTCTACCTGCAGGGCGAGATGGAGGCCTTCATCGACAGGCTGGCGCCGGGCGCAGCGTCGAGGGAGCAGGTCTTTGTCGAGATGTGCCGCGACCGCTTTCGGAAGACGAACGCCGCCCATAAGGATGCGGCGGCCCTCAGAAGCGCCCCGGCCTACACTGGCGAGGTGAAGGCACGGATGGAGCAGTACCAGCGCTTCGTGGAGAGGCAGCAGCAGGGCGTCCTGGCCGAGTATGTGCTGCTCCGCAAGTCTGTCATCGACATCCTCGACAGGTACATGGGGTTCCGCGACGATCGCGACTCACACTTCCTCGAGGAGGCCATCCATAAGCTGGTCGTGCCGATGCGGACGGACTCGTCCCGTCTTGAGATCGCCGACCACCAGCTCTGGCTGCTGGACGACCGCTTGGCCTTCTTCGCCTACTTCGCCTCCGACAAGGCGCTGAAGACCTACACGGACGACTCGTCTCTGGACCGCCCCGACATCGCCTTCTTCTACGACACCTGCTTTGCTTGGCAGGAGCAGGAAGCAGGCAACACGGTGGTCCTCGTCGAGTTCAAGCGGCCGGGGCGCGACGATTACAACGGGGCGGAGAACCCCATACGTCAACTCATCGGCTACATTACGAAGATCCAGGGCTCAACGTCGCTGCGCGACGCCCAGGGGCGCGTATTCTCCCCCAGGCTCAAGAACGCGGCCTTCCACTGCTACGTGGTGGCCGACATCACCGACAGCCTGCGCGACGCCTGTCACGGCTATCCGTTCCATCCGACCCCTGACGGAGAGGGGCTTGTCGGGTACTTGAGGAACCCCGATGCCTATGTCGAGATCGTCTCCTACACAAAGATGTTGGGCGACGCGAAGATGCGGAACGCCATCTTCTTTCGGAAGCTTGGGCTGACGGACATCGACCCAAGCGCGCCAACCCCGGGCGAGATCACCGGGGAAGAGGCCGACTTGGAACAGGTCGAATAGGGGGGAGTTTTCTCCTGGAACTTGTCAAGTTGGTGGCCGTTCTTTCGCGCGCCCGTCAAGCGGGGCAGGACGTTGTCCAGCCATGGCGGCGCCTTGTTCGAGAAGGCGTTCGCTGGAGTATGGCAGAGGCGTCGATTGCAATGGGCAGGGATGGAGCCGTCGCGCATCAGATCGTCACTGGCGGCAGAGTCAACTCTCGGTGGCTTCGCGCCCCCGCAACCAACTTTATTTAATCGGCAAGGCCGGCCCCGGAAACGGGGCCGGCCTTGTGCGTTTCAGAGCACAGCGCCAGGATGCCGGCGAGCGCACCGTGCAGGTCCACCCGCAGCGTGCCGTCCTCCGGCGTCAGCACCACGGCCTCGATCAACGACCGGATCAGTTCCGCCGCCTCGGCCTGCGTGTCGGGCGTGGTCAGCGCGTCCTGCAGCGCCGTCACCCGTGCCCGATACAGCTCCGCCATATTGGGGTGGAGGAGGGGACGACGCTTGGCAGGGGCTTCGGCAAGAGCCAGGCGGAGTTCCTCCTGCCGGGCTTCCAGCCGGACCAGCTCGTCCTTTACCGACCGGGCCGGAACTCCCTCCGCGATGGCGTCGACCAGCTTGCCCATGCGCCGCTCGACCCGCGCCAACTCTGCTTTGGCCTGATCCACGGTCGAGCTCTCGGCGGCCAACTGGCGGTTCAGTTCCGCGGCGAACTCCTCGCAGAACACCTTGAACAGCTTCGGCTCCATCAGCCGTTGGCGCAGGCTATCCAGCACCGTCGCTTCGAGCACGTCGCGGCGAATGTTCATCCGGTTGCCGCACGCTGTCGGACCTTTGTTGCGTGCCGCCGAGCAGCCGAACAAGTTGGCGGAAATCTTTGAGTAACCTCCGCCGCAGCAGCCGCAACGAATCAAACCCGACTGCAGGAAACGGGGACGACGTCGATCCCAGAACTCATGCGGACCACCTGCAGCGCCACGCACGTCGTTCATCATCTGCGCTCGGCGCGCCTTCACGCGATTCCAAAGCTCCTGGTCGACGATGCGCAATTCGGGCACCTCCTGCACGACCCACTGGTCGGGTGCGTTCAGTCGCGACACACGCTTCCCACTGTCCGGATCCTTGATAGGGCGATGCGCTTGGGAGACAGCCCGGTTGCGTAATCGCGGAAACCTGTTCAATCACATCGAGCCATCCCCGGTAATGCACCACGTGGCCGACCAGCGGAAACGCGACGTCGATGTCAAACAGGAAACGTGTGCCGTCACCGGATTCGCTGCACTCGATGGTCGGGCGGCTCCAAGCCGGCAGGGGCATGCCGAGCACTCTCCAGCCCACCAGCGACCAGGCAAG
The DNA here is from genome assembly GCF_003119115.1 of Azospirillum sp. TSH58. Lineage (NCBI taxonomy): Bacteria > Pseudomonadati > Pseudomonadota > Alphaproteobacteria > Rhodospirillales > Azospirillaceae > Azospirillum > Azospirillum sp. TSH58. The sequence continues at coordinate 358,640 of NZ_CP022367.1, read as the reverse complement.
CCTGCCCTGCGTCGGCTGCAGCCGGAACAGCAGGTCGAAGGGGCCAAAACGCTCGATCAGCAGCCCGTCGTCACGCTGGCGTCCGGCTTCCATCGTGCTGGCGTACCGGCGCCCGGCGAAGTGGCGGTTCCAGAATTCACGACCCCGGCCATCGGGATGGAAGGAGACACTGACCGGAACGCCCTGTCCGGGCTTGGGCAGGCCGGCGACCTTGCACAGCAGCCAGGCTCCGGGGTTGGCGGCGGCTCGGATGTCGGCCAAGCCGGCGGTGTGGACGCTGGTGGTGAGCGCGTGCAGGGTGCGCACGGGACCGGGCAGCTCGTCGAACGCGGCGCCGAGGATGCGCTGAAACGGGGTCATGGCGACTTTTCTCCTTTAGAATTCCGGTTTGAACACCATCAGCCCGACGAGTGCGACCATCGCCGTGAAGGCGGGCCAGCCGAGCGCGAACCAGATGCGGAAATAGCGGCGGTACAGCGGGGGCAGCGGGGTTCCCGCGGCGACGGCGTCCTCCGCCATGCGCCGCATGCGGATTTGCAGCCACACCACCGGCAGCCAGCACGCGCCGGCAATGGCGTAGAGCACCAGCGTCAGCACGATCCAGCCCGAGCTGAGAGGCCATCCCTGTTCCAGCGCGAGCCACAGGCCGCTGACCGGTTGGATCACCACCGTGGGCGTGGTGAACAGCCAGTCCGCCAGCACGACGTTGCGGTTGGCGACGGCGATGGCGCGCACGTCCTTCGACAGGTTGCTGGCCATGCCGTGGAAGGCGGTTCCCAGGCCCGTGCCGAACAGCAGGATGGCCGACAGGATGTGGATGAGCTTGAGCGTGGTCGCGTCCATATCAGGCCTCCATCGCCATCATCGTCAGCGTCGCCGCGGCGATGGGCAGGTTCTTGAGGAGCGGGGCGAAGGGGTGCGTCCAGTGGTCCAGGGGCAGGCCGGCGGCGATGATGGTGAAAACCGCCATGCTGGCGAGCATGGCGCCGCCGACCGCGACCGGTCGCCAGCGGGCGAGCAGGAGAAGCCCGAGGATGAGGTCGAGACCGGCACCGCCGAAGAGGGCCAGGTCGGCCGGCGGACCCTGCAACCCCACCGACGCGAGCAGGCGGTGGGAGTCCTCCGGCGGATGAAGGCCGAAGGACAGCAGGCCAGTGGCGATCCACAACAGGGCAAGGCTCCAGCGCAACACTGGGTGCAGGAAGTACAAGCGCGCGTGCAGGCGGTCGGCATCGGACGCCGGGTGGCGGGCCAGCACCAGCGGCAGGGCAAGGGGCGCTCGCCCGAGAATGGCGGTGAAGGGCGCCGGGTCGGCGGTGTTGCCGGCCCTCAGCATGGCGAGGGTTTCGCGGTTGACCGGCCCGGCCCGCAGCCGGTCGCCGATGGCGGCGGCGGCGCGGAGAAGCGATTCGGGAACCGGAAGTTGGCGCCGCGGCGGCAGGCCCATCCAGGCCCGCAGCGTCGCGGTCAGGTCGTCGGTGGTCATCGGTTCCGGCCCCACCACGTCGATCCGGCGGGGCAGGGGACCATCCAGAGACACCAGCCGGACCACCAGCGCGGCGAGGTCGTCCACATGCACGGGCTGGACCGTCCAGCGGCCCGGACCGATGCGCGGAGGAAGCGGCAGGACCGCCAGGGCGGAAAACAGCGCCGTGCTGGCCCCGCCGCGGCCGCCGACGACCGAGGGCCGCAACACGCAGCAATCCAGGTCCTGGCTGTTCGCCAGCAGCGCCTCGCCATGGCCCTTCGTGCGCTGGTAGAGAGTCGGCCCATCCAGCGACGCGCCCAGCGCCGACAGGTGGATCAGCCTCGGCACGCCGGCCGCCCGGCAGGCGCGGATCAGCCGATCCGTTCCGTCGGCGTGGACGGCCTCCATGCTGTTGCCGCGGCGGCCTCGCACCAAGCCGGCGGCGTTGATGATCACCTCCTGCCCGGCCAGCGCCGCGGCGAGGGTGGCGGCATCGTCGCGGACCAGATCGAAATCCGAACGTCCAGGCGCGGCCACGCGATGGCCGGCGGCGTCGAGGGCGGCGCGCAGATGCCGGCCAATGAAGCCGCCGCCGCCGATGATCGCAACCGCCCGCAGGCTGGACGGAGAGTCTGTGGACACCGGTAAACCCCCAGTTTCATTCTGTTTCCACCAGGGAATGGCAAAGGCCGTGCCAAAGCCGGAATGCGCGGGTTCCGGGGCTTGGAGCGCGACGGTTGTTAACCGGGGTTGCGAAATGCGCTAGGGTCCCTGTCAACGTTGGATACAGCGGCGTCGGATGAGGGAGTGGTCGGGGTGACGGCATCGGCGGCGCTGGTCGCGGCCATGGGGCTTTGCGCGCTGGGGGGCGCCGGGCTGGCTGCCTTGCTGTGGCGGCATGGAGGGGCGCTTCCTGGAACCAGGCCGCTGGCGGCGTTCCTCCTCCTGGTTGGCGGCTGGTCGGTCGGATTGCTGTTACCCGGCCCGTTCGGTGCGGGGCTGATGGCTCTGGCGCCGCTGGGCGGTGCGGTGTTCGTCCATGTCGCCGCCGCCCTGACGGGGCGTGCCGGTTCGGGGATACGCTGGGCCTATGCGACGGGGATCGCCGCCACGCTCGCTGCGCTGATCGGTGGGGCCGGACGCTTCGTTCCGTGGCCGGGAGTGGGCACGCTGTTCCGGTATGACGGGGCCGGGCTGGTCGCGGTCGCGGCCACGGTGGGGTTGGCGGCGGCGGGGCATTGGCTGTTGCTGGACGAATGGCGCGGGGCCGGCGGTGTGCGCCGCCGGCAACTGACTCTGGTTCTGCTGTCCTCCGCCCTCGGCCTGCTGTCGGTCGGCGGGCTGGCCTTGCCGGTGCTTGGTGTCGACGCCTACCCATGGCCGTTGCTGCTTCTTCCCCTGTACCTGATCGTGCTGGCCTACGCCGTGCTGCGCTACCGGCTGATGGCGGTGAACCGCTGGGCCGTGCGGGCGGTGTGCTGGGGCCTGCTGATCGCGCTGGCGGCACTCGTGTCGGCCCTGAGCGCGGGGATCGCCGCGGAGCGGGCCGGCGCGCCGTTCCTGTGGACCGCCGTCTCTTTGCTGGGCGGGCTTGGCCTTGCCGGACCGCTCCGCCGGCTGGCCGACCGCGTCGTCTATCCCGGCGGTGAGGTGACCGCGGACGATCTGGCCCGCTGGCGCCGGGAATTGCAGGAAGCGGGCGACGAGGCCGCGTTGACGGCGACGGCGGACCGGCTGTTGCGCGAGAGGCTCGCGCTCACCGATGGCGGGGCGCCGGAGTCCTTGGATTCCATTGGCCTGGAGCGCGCCCCGCCCGGCCCGCGCCGCGTGGCCGGGGTGCTGGAGGAGCTGGTGGTGCAGGCCCGCGACGATCTCGACCGGCGCCGGTCCTTCGCCGAACGCCAGCGGCTGGCGGAACTGGGGGCGCTGGCCGCCACCGTGGCCCACGACCTGCGCAACCCCATGAACATCGTCGCGATGGCTGTGGCCGACGCCCCGCCGGAGACGCGCGGCGAGGTTCGGACCCAACTCGCCCGCATGGATGCCCTGGTGCGCGACCTGCTCGACTACGCCAAGCCGTGGCGGGTGGACCTGTCCGAGGTCGATCTCGCGGATGCGCTCGCTGCGCTCGGCGGTGACGTGATGAGCGACATTCCGCCGGGCCTCACGCTGCGCGCCGACCCCGCGCGCTTGCGGCAGGCCCTGGCGAACCTGCTGGACAACGCCGGGGCGGCCGGCGGGCGTGCGCTGGTGAGCGCTGAGCGCGACCCCGGCGGCGTGACGGTCGAGGTGTGCGACGACGGTCCCGGCGTGCCGGACGAGATCCGCGCCTCGCTGTTCCAGCCCTTCGTGTCGCGCAGCCAGGGGGGCACCGGGCTGGGGCTCGCCATCGTCGCCAAGGTCATGGCAGCCCACGGCGGTTCGGTTTCGCTGGCCGAACGGCCGGGTTGGTCCACCTGCGTCCGCCTGAGGTTTCCATCATGAGCACGCTGCTTCTCGTCGATGACGAACCCGCCTTCCTCCGGCTCGCCGCGGCGTGGCTGGAAAAGCAGGGGCACCGGGTGGTCACTGCCGCGGACGGGGCGCAGGCGCGCGACCTCTTCCAGCGGGAACGCCCCGATCTGGTGCTGCTCGACCTCGTCATGCCGCCCGAACGCACGCCGGAGGCCGGGCTGGCCCTGGTTCCCGTCTTCGCCGCGGTGCCGGTGGTCGTGCTGACCGCGCACGCGGAGCATGAACTGGCCCTGCGGGCGGTGGCCGAGGGTGCCTGGGACTTCCTGGCCAAGCCGGTGGAGCCGGAGCTGTTGCGCTTCGTCGTCGCCCGCGCCCTCGCCAAGCAGGGGCTGGAGCGGGAACTCGCCACCCTGCGTGCCGCCCGGACGGAGGAAGACGGGATGGTCGGCGCCAGCCCGGCGATCCTGCGCCTGAAGGAGATGATCCGCCGCATCGGCCCGGCGGAGGTGCCGGTGATGGTGCTGGGACCCAGCGGCAGCGGCAAGGAGCTGGTGGCGCGCGCCCTGCACGCGGCGAGCCCGCGCGGCGCCGGCCCCTTCGTGCCCGTCCATTGCGGCGCCATCCCGGCGGAGCTTCTGGAAAGCGAGCTGTTCGGGCATCTGAAGGGCAGCTTCACCGGAGCCCATCAGGACCGTCCGGGGCTGTTGGCCGCCGCGCATGGCGGAACCCTGTTCCTCGACGAGGTCGGCGAGATGCCGCCGGCCATGCAGGTCAAGCTGCTGCGCTTCCTTCAGGAAGGCGCCTACACCCCGGTCGGCGGACGCCAGCCCCGGACGGCGGATGTCCGGGTGGTCTCGGCCACCCACCGCGACCTGGAGGCCATGGTGGCGCAGGGATCGTTGCGGGAGGATTTCTATTACCGTCTCAAGGGGCTGATCCTGCGCACGCCGGCCCTGGCGGAGCGCCGCGAGGACGTGGCGCTTCTGGCCGTCCGTTTCCTGACGGACGCCTCCCGGCAGCGGCTGCGCTTGGCGCCGGACGCGCTGGCTTGGATGGCGGAGCAGGAATGGCCGGGCAACGTCCGCGAATTGCGCGCGGTGGTCACGACCGCCGCCGCGCTGGCCGAGGGAGATGTCGTGACGGTGGCCGACCTTGCCTTTGCCCGCAGCGGTGATCCGGATGCCCTCGCCCCGGCCCCGCCAGCCACCTTGGCCGACGCTGTGGCGGCCCTGGAGCGCCGGATGATCACCGCCGCCCTGACCGCCACCGGGAACAACCACAGCGCCGCCGCGCGCCGGCTCGGCCTGTCGCGGGTGGGGCTTTTGAAGATGATGACCCGGCTGGGGCTGCGGCGGTCCGCTCCATAACCCTTGGCAAACTTGCTGGTTAGGCGTCGTCGTCCGGCCGGGCAAGCCTGACCTCGAACAGGGCACCGCGCTCCGCAGGCCGAAGCGCGATGGACCCGCCATGCGCCTCGACGATCCCACGCGCGATGGCGAGGCCGAGACCGGTGCCGCCGCTCTGCCTTGCGGTCGTGAAGAAGGGCGTGAAGATGCGGCCGGCGTTGGCGGGCGACACGCCCGGCCCGTCGTCGGACACCCGCAGAACCGCGCCGTCGCCCTCCGGCGTCAGCGCAACCTCCACCCGAGCCTCCGGGCCGGCATGGCGGCGGGCGTTCTCGATCAGGTTCGCCAGGACGCTTTCCAGCGCCTCCGTTCCCATGGCGACCGGAAGCGACGGGGGAAGGGAGGCCATGGCGCCGTGGCGGGCGGCAAGACGGGCCGCGACCGGCACGGCGTCGGTCGCCACCTCCTCGGTCACCCGCAGCATGTCGGCCCGCGCCAACTCCAAGAGACGGCGGACGAGGCGCGACAGCCGCTCGGCCTCGGCGTCCATGTTGGCCAGGAAGTGGTCCCGCTCCTCCGCCGACATCGTGTCCAGATGATCGCGAAGCAGCTCCACCGTGCCGCGGATGGTGGTCAGCGGGGTCTTGAACTCGTGCGAGACATGAGCGGCGAAGTCGCGGATGTAGTCCGCCCGCTGCTCCAGCGTCGTGGCCATGCGGGTCAGCGCGTCCGACAATTCGGCCACCTCGCGCACGATCGGGCGCTGCACGGGGGCCATCACGCCGCGCTCGCCGTCCGCCGTCCGTTTCGCCAGCGCGGTCACGGCGCGCAGCGGGCGGCTGATGGCGACGGTCCCGAGACGCGCCAGCACCCCCACCGACGCGAGCAGAACCACCGCCAATCCGGCGAGGTGCCAGCGCTTGCCGTACAGGGTGTCGGTCAGGCTGCGCGGCGTGCGCGACAGCACCACGACCCCGACCACGCGGCCCTCGTCGAGCACCGGATGGGCCGTGGAAATGCGCAACGAGCGGCTGCGTTCGGGCGCGGTGCTTCCCTCCGCCCGCCCCTGGTGGCGGCTGTTGCGTTCGCGCAGCACGCTGGTCGCGTTGCCCGCCAGGGCGTGGCTGACCTCCTCCTGCGCGGCCAGGGACAGGCCAAGATCCTCCCCGGTGCTGGCGACGACGATGCCCTGGGGATCGGTGACCCGCATTCCGGCGAGCGTGACGCGCTGCGCCTCGCGCAGGATCGGCCCCAGCGAGGCTCCCGCTGTCTGGGAAGCGGGGGCGGGCATGGTCTGCACCAGGGCGGGGTCGGGGGCGGCAGGCAGGATCGGGTCCTCCGCCAGATCCAGCCCGGCGAAGCGGGGCGTCCAGGGCGCGTCGAACCCCGGCGGGTGCGTCCAGGGAGGATCGACGGGCGGACCCAGTTCCTCCGTCCGCCCCCCGGCACGCCGCCACGCATCGCGGTAGACGGCGGCGACCACGCCGGCCTGGGCGATCAGCTCCGATTCCGTCTGGCGGAGCAGGGCGCTTTCGTAAAGGCGCAGGAACCACAACCCGCTCAAGGGCAGGGTCAGGGCCGCGAGCGTCATCACCAGCAGCACTGTTCCGATGGACAGGCGCCCCGTGGGCCGGCCCAAGATTGGCCGGTTCAAGATTGGCCGGAACCGCCTCATCGGCAATCCGACAGCTTGTAGCCCAGCCCGTGCACGGTTTCGACGGGGGTGCCGCCCACAGCCAGGAACTTGGCCCGGACCCGCCGGATGTGGCTGTCCACCGTGCGGTCGGCGACGTAGCGCTCGGTGGCGTAGGCACCGTCCATCAGGGCGTCGCGGCTGAACACCTTGCCTGGACGTTCGGCCAGGGTGCGCAGGAGGCCGAACTCGGTCGCTGTCAGGACCACCTCCGCCTCGTCCCAGAAGGCGCGGACACCGTCCAGGTCCAGCCGCAGGCGGTTGTGCCGAAGCTCCGGTGGCGGCGGTGGTGGGGGAGACGATGGCTCCGATGGGAGCGCGCGCCGCAGCACCGCCTTGACGCGCGCCACCAGCTCACGCGGGGAGAAAGGCTTGGTGACATAGTCGTCGCCACCAAGCTCCAGCCCCAGAATCCGGTCGATCTCGTCGTCGCGCGACGACAGGAAGATGATCGGTACCCGGCTGTCGCGGCGCAGCCGGCGGCAGACCTCCGTGCCGTCCATCTCCGGCATGGCGATGTCCAGGAGGACAAGGTCGGGTGCGTCCTCCCGCGCCAAATGGAGCCCGCGCGCGCCGTCCCCCGCCTCCATGACGGCGAATCCTTCCCGCGCCAGGGCGAAGCGGACGATGTCGCGGATGTGGGGATCGTCGTCGATCAGCAGGATCTTGGGCATGGCGGCCTTGGGCAGGGGCGGCGCCACCTTATCCGAAAAGCTGCACGGGTTCTGCACACAGTTTCCTTCCTGGTTGCACGGCGGCGTCATCGCCGCGGCACGGCGCCCCGTCAAGGTGACGGCACAACCCGGCCGGGCCGGCCGCTAGCCGCCCGCCGCCGCTTCGTGGCCCCGCCCCAGGAGAATTCGCTTGAGCATGCCATCCGAACCACCGATGCCGAACTGCGCGGCACCGCCGCTCCGCCGCCGATTGCCCAAGCTCGGACCGATCGCACTGATCCTGCTGGCAACGCTGGCTGCGGGGTGGCCGATTGCGGCGCTCATCGGGGAACGTGAAACGCGTCAGGCCGGCCTGCGGGCGGATTTCATGAAAAGCTGGGGACCGGACCAGACCGTGCAGGCGCCGGTCCTTGTGGTGCCCTACGTCGATGCCGGCGGACTCTCGCGCCACTATCTGAAGATCGCTCCGGAATCCCTGTCCACGACGGTTGGGCTGGTTCCGGAACGGAGGACGCGCGGCTTGTTCTCCGCCACCGTCTACACCGCGTCGGTCGGGATGGCCGGGATATTTTCCATACCATCCCAGTCGAACGTCGAGGAGCGGGTCGGGCGTGGCGCCACGATCCTCTGGAAGGAAAGCCTGCTGTCGCTGGAGGCGTCGGCTCTGACCGGCATGACCACCGGCGACCATGCCGCCTGGGATGGGGCGGCGATCCCGTGGCGCAACTGCGGCGAACTGATCGACCCGATCGAAGAATGCCGGGACTCCCTTCTGGTGGCCCGGCCACCGGCGGCGGCGATCCCCGCGGCGGGCCGCAGAATCCCGTTCCAGGCAACCATGACTTTGCGCGGAACCGGCGCGTTCCGGCACGTTCTGATGGGACGGCAGGCCGAGTTGGTCATCGCCGCACCCTGGCCGACGCCCGGCTTTGCCGGCGGCGCGCTGCCGTCGGACTCGACCGTCACCGACGCGGCGTTCGAGGCGCGCTGGCGCAGCGTGGGCTATGGCCAGCCGTCACTCTGGACCGCCTCCCGCCTGTCCGAGACCCTGACCGAGGCGCGCGCAGCCCCGGTGGGTGTCGACCTGCTGGAGGCGGTGCCAACCTACCGGATGATCCATCGCACGTCGAAGTACGGCATCCTCTTCGTCGTGCTGTCCTTCACCGTCTACGGGCTGATGGAACTTCTGTCGGTGGCGCGCATCCACGCCGTCCAGTATGGGCTGCTGGGGGCGTCAGTGACGCTGTTCCCCCTGTTGTTGGTGTCCTTCGCCGAGCCGTTGGGCTATGCCGCCGGCTATGGGATCGGTGCCGCCTTCGTCCTGACCCAGGCGTCGCTCTACACCGCGGCGGTCACCCGGCGTATGGTCCCGACAGCAATCTTCGCCACGGCGCTGGGTGGCCTGTTCGGGTTCCTCTATGTGCTTCTCAGCCTGGAAACCTATTCCCTGCTGGTGGGGTCGGTCGCGCTGTTCCTGGTCCTGTCCGCGGTGATGGCGGTGACCCAGCGCGTGGACTGGCGGGCGGGCGAGGGATGAGCCGCGTGATCGGCTGGTGCCTTGGCCTGCTGCTGGTCGCCGCCGGGGCCAACATCCACGATCCTTACCTGATGGCGGTGCGCGGCTGGTCGGGTCCGGTCATCGCGGCGGCCGGGCTCTGCGGCCTGCTGATCGTGCTGAGGCGCGGAGTCAGGCAACGGGTGGCGATGCTGGCGCTCTGGGCCGCGGTTCCCCTGGCGGTGCTGGGGGCGGAGGGCGTGTTCCAGGCGCGCAAGGCGGCCGTCCTGTCGGCGCCGGAGGCGGTGGCGTCCGAACTGGGCCGGCATTTCATGGTCGGTTACGAACGGGTTGAGGAGGTCGAAGGGCTGGCCGCGCGCGGCTTGATCGGCGGCATCTTCGTCTCGCGGCGCAATCTGGCCGGGCGGACGGCGGAGGAACTGCGCGACGAGATCCGCCGGTTGCAGGACATCCGTCGGCGCGCTGGGCTCCCCCCGTTGCGGGTGGCCGCCGACCAGGAGGGCGGGATCGTGTCGAAGCTGTCGCCGTGGCTTCCCAACCGCCCGGCCCCCTCCGCGCTGGCCGGCATGCCGCCTGACGAGCGGCGCGCCGCCGCGCGCGCCTTGGGCCGCGACCATGGCCGGGACCTGCGGTCGCTCGGCGTCACGATCAACTTCGCGCCGGTGCTCGACCTCCGAACCGATAGGGCGCCCGACCCGCTGGATTTCAACAGCCTCATCGCACGGAGGGCGATTGCGAGCGACCCGGCGGTCGTCGGGGACGTTGCCGCCGCCTACGCCGACGGGCTGGCCGAGACCGGCGTCCAGCCGACCGTCAAGCATTTCCCCGGCCTGGGCCGCGTCGGCACGGACACCCACCATTTCCGAGCCGCCATCGGGGACAGCCGTGAAACGCTGGAATCCACGGACTGGAGACCTTTCCGTCAGGTTCTGGCGGGCAACCCGCAGGCGCTGCTGATGGTCGGCCATGTGATCCTGAGCGCCGTCGATCCCGACCGCCCGGCGTCCCATTCGCACCGTGTGGTGGATGGGGTGATCCGCCGGGACTGGGGCTACGACGGTTTGGTCGTCACGGACGATCTGGTCATGACGCCCGTCTATCAATACGGCCTGTGCCGGGCGGTGGAGGAGGCGCTCAACGCCGGGGTCGATCTGTTGCTCCTCGCGTTCGACGGCGCGCAATACTACCGGGCCATGGCCTGCGCCACGGACGCGGCGAGGCGTGGTGAACTTCACCCGACCGCACTCGCCGCCAGCCGCGAGCGGCTGGGCCGCAATTCCGCCGATGCGTTGCCATAGCGCGATCAACTAACCGCATCGTCTAAGGGGGAGGTGGGTGACTGCGTGGAGCAAACAAAGGCGGTTGCGCGCGCTCCGCTACCAACATAAAGCCGCTAATTTCATTGTTAAATAGCAGGATTTTTGCTGTCCTTGTACTGCCTCCAAACACCCTTTGTGGCAGCGTCGTGGAAGCACCGGAACGGAAATTCCTGGATAGATACGGCGGGCAGGATTGCGCTGTTGCGATGTCTGATACCAAGTCCTGCGGAGTACGATTCATGATGCCGCCGCCCTTCGTGGCTTGCCCGTTCCTCTCACGACCCCGGCCAAGTCCGCCGACGGCTCGCCCTGGCAACAATCTACGACGGAGCACCGCGCTTGGCTGCGGCGCACGTCGGTGCGGTCGGCTTGCAGACGGTGTGCGACTGGGTGCTGCGTTTCAATGACGCGGGACCGGTGGGCTTGCTGACCGGCAAGGCGCCGGGCCCGCAGCCGTGCGTCGCCGACCACCACCGGGTGGCCCTGCGTCAAGTCGTCGAGGATGGGCCGATCCCGGCGGTGCATGGGGTAGTGCGTTGGCGGATTGCCGACCTGCTGCACTGGCTCTGGAACGAGTTCCACGCCTCGGTCTCCAAGCAGACGCTGAGCCGGGAACTGCGCGCTCTGGGTTTCCGCACGCTGTCGGCCCGCCCCCGCCATCATGCCAAGGATCCCGGCGCGGCCGAGGCGTTCAAAAAATTCCCCGCCCTGCTGGCGCAGATCGCCGCGCACGAGGCCGCCGGCAAGCTCATAGAGGCCTGGTGGCAGGACGAAGCCCGCATCGGCCAGAAGAACAAAACCACCCGCCGCTGGGCACGCCGGGGCACCCGACCGGCGTCCCAGCACGATCAGCGCACACGCTCGGCCTATCCGCCCGGCCCAGGGCAAAGGCGCGGCCCTGGTGCTGCCGCGCTGCACGAGCGAGGCGATGACGCTGCACCTGCAGGAGATCGCCCGCGCCGTGGCGCCCGCGGTGCCCATGCCGTCGTGCTGCTCGATCAGGCCGGCTGGCACACCTCAGCCAAACTGCCGGTCCCCGGCAACACCACCCTGCCGCCGTTGCCGACGAAGTCGCCCAAGTTGAACCCGGTGGAGAACATCTGGCGGTACATGCGCGACAACTGGCTCTCCAACCGGATTTTCGCCTCCTACCAGGACATCCTCGATCACCGCGGCTTCGCCTGGAACTCCCTCGTCGAGCAGCCCTGGACCATTATATCCATCGGACTGCGCGACTGGGCGCATCGGTCATGATCCGCGAGTCTTGGTATGAGACCTTCTTGCCGCCATCATAGCCGCGGGTCGTGGTCGGTACAGCGGCACTCGATCAGCAACCGACTTTTTCAACGATATCCGCCAGGAGTCGACCTTCGACGGTTTTCAACGCGACGCGGCAGCGCTCAAGAGCATCAGGCTTTCCAGGAGCCGAGCAGCACCTCCAGAAAGCGCGCCGCCATCGGTGAGAGGATGGCGCCGTGTCGTCGGACGACGCCGATCGTCCGGGAAATCTTCGGGTGGCTCAGCGGGATGGTCTGGATGATGGGGTGGCCGGAGGTCGGGGTGGCGAGCTTGGGAAGCACCGCGACGCCGAGGCCCGCCTCGACGAGCCCGAGCGAACTGGCGAGGTGCGTGATCTCATAGGACCAGTTGAGCTTCAGGCCGTGCTGCGCCAGGGCGTTGTCGATCAGCGCCCTGTTGCCGCTGGTCCGGCCCACGGTGATGACCCGGTGCGCCGCCAGTTCGTCCCAGCCGACTTCCTGCCGGGAGGCCAGCGGATGATCATGCCGGCAGGCGACGACGAATGGGTCCTCGGCCAGCGGCGTGAAGTCGATGTCCGGGTGTGACGTGCCGATGAAGTTGATGCCGAAATCGGCCTCGCCGCGGGCCACCGCCTCCAGCCCCTCGTTGGCGCCGAGGTCCAGGATGCGGATGCGGATGCGCGGGAACGCAACGCTGAAGCGGCTGATCGCGTTCGGCAGGAAATAGAACACCGCCGTCGGAACGGAGGCGATGGTGATCTGCCCGCCGCTCCGCGCCCCCAGGTCGCTGATCCCCAGCAGCGATGACTCGAACTCGTCCAGGAAGCGCCGGACCTTGGGGATGAAGTCGCGTCCGACCATGGTCAGGGCGACATGTCGGGTCGAGCGCTCGAACAGGGCGACGCCCAGCGTGTCCTCCAGCTTCTGGATGCGGCGGCTGAGCGCCGGCTGCGAGAGGTTCAGCAACTCGGCGGCGCGATTGAAGCTGCCCAGGTCGGCCACCGCCACGAAGGCTTTCAGATCGACCAGTTCGAAATTCATGCCCGGCTCCCCGTGGCGGCGCTCATTGATGCGTGGAACGCAATAATATCCCGAATCATTGCATTTAACAAATACGGTTCCGAGGCTGAATATCTGTCCATCGGCTTTCTTCGCCGCGACGGCGAGACCAAGAGACAGCAAGCGCCATGAACCACCTGACCAGCCGCCAGATCGGCATTCCCTGCGTGATGATGCGCGGCGGGACCTCCCGCGGGCCCTTCTTCCTGGCATCCGACCTTCCAGCATCCCCGGCGGAGCGCGACGCCCTTCTGCTCTCCGTCATGGGGGCGGGGAACGACCTGGGCATCGACGGAATCGGCGGCGGCAATCCCTTGACCAGCAAGGTCGCCGTCGTCGGCCCCGCCACCCTCGCCGGTGCGGACGTGGACTATCTGTTCGCCCAGGTGCGGGTGCAGGAAGGGATCGTCGACACCTCGCCCAACTGCGGCAACATGCTCGCCGCGGTTGCCCCCTTCGCCATCGAGGCCGGGCTGGTCCCGGCGACGGACGGCGTGACGGTGGTGCGCATCCACAACGTCAACACCGGCAAGCTGATCGAGGCGCGCGTCCAGACCCCGGACGGCCGGGTGACCTACGAGGGCGGGGCCGTCATCGACGGCGTGCCCGGCACCGCGGCGCCCATCCACCTCGCCTTTCTCGACGCGGCGGGCGCCAACACCGGCCGCTTGCTGCCCACCGGGGCGCCGGTCGACCGCATCGGCGGGATCGAGGTGTCCTGCATCGACGCCGCCATCCCGGTGATGCTGGTCCGCGCCGCCGACCTCGGCAAGACGGGGCATGAGCCGATGGACAGCTACCGGCTCGATCGGGGCTTCATGGCCCGGTTGGAGGCGCTGCGCGTGGAAGCCGGCCGCCGCATGGGCTTCGCCAACGCCGCCGGCATGGTGATCCCCAAACCCGTCCTGCTGGCGCCGCCGACGCGCGGCGGCACGCTGGCCGTCCGCTATTTCATGCCGCACGACTGCCACCGGGCGATGGCCATCACCGGGGCCGTCGCCACCGCGACCGCCTGCACGATCCCGGGAACCGTGGCCTCCGCATTGGCCGGACACCTGGCCCTGCCCGGCGACGTCACCTTCGAGCATCCGGCCGGCCGGCTGACCGTCCACCTTGAGCCGGGAGCCGGTCAATCCGCCCCAACCGCCAGCATCCTGCGCACGTCACGACGCCTGTTCGAAGGAACCGTGTTCGCACGGCCATTGGACCCACCACGGGCCGCCATGGCCGCCTGACCCACAACGCACCGAGGAGGAAACGCCATGCGCCTACAAACGGGAGAGCAAACCCCGGCGCCGACCAAGCCCAAGGCCTTTTACAAAGCTCTCTATTTCCAGGTCGTCGTCGGCCTGACCCTGGGCATCCTGGCCGGTCATTTCTGGCCGGACTTCGGGGCCTCCCTGAAACCGCTCGGCGACGGGTTCGTCAAGCTGGTCAAGATGATGATCGCGCCGGTGGTCTTCTGCACCATCGTCAGCGGCATCACCAGCCTCAACGACACCCGCGAGATCGGCAAGACGCTGGTCAAGTCGATGGCGCTGTTCTACGCGCTGACGGTGGCGGCGCTGCTCATCGGGCTGGCCGCGGTGATGATCATCGAGCCCGGCGTCGGCATGCACGTGTCGGCGGCGTCGCTCGACCCCACGGTGGCGGCGCGCTACGCCAAGCAGGCGGCTCCGGTCGGCTTCACCGATTTCGTGCTGCACATCATCCCGCATTCCTTCTTCGGCGCCTTCGCCGAAGGCGAGGTGCTGCCGGTGCTGCTCATCTCCGTCCTGGTCGGCTTCGGCCTGACGCGGGTCGGCAAGGCCGGCGAGCCGGTGGTCCAGGGCATCGAATCCTTCTCCCACGTGCTGTTCGCCGCCTTCGGCTTCATCATGAAGCTGGCCCCGATCGGTGCCTTCGGCGCGATGGCCTTCACCGTCGGCAAATACGGCATCGACTCCATCGGTTCGCTCGGCCTGCTGATCCTCACCTTCTACGTCGCCTGCGGCTTCTTCCTGGTGGTCGTCATCGGCACGCTGGCGCGGCTGCACGGCTTCAGCCTGTGGAAGGTGCTGCGCTACTTCCGTGAAGAGCTGCTGATCGTGCTCGGCACCTCCTCCTCCGAACCGGTCCTGCCGCGCGTGCTGCAGAAGCTGGAGGCGTTGGGCTGCAAGAAGGGCGTCTCCGGCCTCGTGCTGCCCATGGGCTACTCGTTCAATCTCGACGGCACGGCGATTTACCTGACCCTGGCCTCCCTGTTCATCGCCCAGGCCTGCGACATCCACCTGTCGGGCGGCCAGATCTTCGCCATGCTCGGCGTCATGCTGCTGACCTCGAAGGGGGCGGCCGGCGTCACCGGCAGCGGCTTCGTCGCCCTGGTCGCCACGCTGACGGTGATGCCGGACCTTCCCGTGGCGGGCGTCGCCCTGCTCGTCGGCATCGACCGCTTCATGTCCGAGGCCCGCGCCCTGACCAGCATCATCAGCAACTGCGTCGCCAGCATCGTCGTCTCGATCTGGGAGAACGCCTGCGACCGCGAGGTCCTGCAGCGGGAGCTGAACCAGAGCTACGCCAGCACCGAACGGTGCCTGGAGGAGAAGGGCGACATCGCCGTCCTGCCGCTGACCGCCCCCGCCCAGCCGTCGCACTGATCCGGCGCAGGCCGCCCCCACGCATCGAGGACGCCACCATGACCGCCTCCCCCATGACCGTTTCCGCCACAAGCGCGAAGGACTGGATCGGCCGGAGCGAGACCGTGTCCGACACCGTCACCCCGACCCCCTACGCCGCTCTGTCGGCCACTCTGGACCGGCCCGCCGAGCGCCCGGCCGCCGGCACCCCGCTCCCGCCGCTGTGGCACTGGCTGTACTTCCTGCCGCTGCACCGCCAGTCGGAGATCGGGCCGGACGGTCATGCCAAGCGCGGCGGCTTCCTGCCCCCGGTGCCGCTGCCCCGCCGGATGTGGGCCGGCAGCCAGTTCGAGTTCCACAGCCCCCTGCGCGTCGGCGACGCCCTGACCCGGACCTCGACCATCCATGACGTGACCGAGAAGTCCGGGCGCACCGGTCCGCTGGTCTTCGTCAAGGTCCGCCACGAGATCCGCCGCGCCGGCGAGACCGACGTCGCGCTGACCGAATTCCACGACATCGTCTACCGCGAGGCGGCCACGCCGCAGGATGCGCCGCCGGAACCGCGGCCGGCGCCGGCGGACGCGGCCTGGGAAAAGCGCTGGGTTCCCGACGACGTGCTGCTGTTCCGCTACTCGGCGCTGACCTTCAACGGCCACCGCATCCATTACGACCGGCGCTACGTGACGGAGGTGGAAGGCTATCCGGGGCTGATCGTGCACGGCCCGCTGATCGCCACCCTGCTGCTCGACCTGCTGCGCCACCAGAATCCCGAGGCCGAGGTCGCCTCCTTCCGCTTCAAGGCGGTGCGGCCGACCTTCGACATCAACCCCTTCTCGGTGTGCGGCACGCCCCAAGACCACGGATGGAGCCCCGACGGCAAGACGGTCCACCTGTGGGCCAAGGACCACGACGGCTGGCTGACCATGGACGCCACCGCGGTCCTGACGTGAGGACGAGCAATATGAAACCCCTGGCCGGAATCACCGTCGTCACCCTGGAACACGCCATCGCCGCCCCCTTCGCGACGCGCCAGCTCGCCGACCTCGGCGCCCGCGTCATCAAGGTGGAGCGCCCCGGCGTCGGCGACTTCGCCCGCGGCTACGACGAGCGGGTGCGCGGCATCGCCTCGCACTTCGTGTGGACCAACCGCTCGAAGGAAAGCCTGACGCTCGACGTCAAGCATCCGGAGGCGCAGGCGATCCTCAAGCGCCTGATCCGCGAGCAGGCCGACGTGGTGGTGCAGAACCTCGCCCCCGGCGCCGCGGCCCGCCTCGGCTTGTCCTACGAGGCGCTGTCCGCTGGGAAGCCGGATATCATCGTTTGCGACATTTCCGGCTACGGCGGCGACGGCCCCTATCGCGACAAGAAGGCCTACGATCTGCTGATCCAGGGCGAGTCCGGATTCCTGTCGGTGACCGGCACGCCGGAGACGCCCTCCAAGGCCGGCCCGTCCATCGCCGACATCTCCGCCGGGATGTACGCCTACAGCAACATCCTGGCGGCGCTCCTCCAGCGCCAGCAGACGGGACGCGGCTGCCGCATCGACGTCTCCATGCTGGAATCGCTGGTGGAGTGGATGAGCTACCCGCTCTACTACGCCTTCGACGGAGCTCCGCCGCCGGCACGCACCGGCGCCAGCCACGCGACCATCTACCCCTACGGCCCGTTTCCGGCCGGCGACGGCAAGACGGTGCTGCTCGGCCTGCAGAACGAGCGCGAATGGGTGGCCTTCTGCGAGACGGTGCTGCAACGCCCCGAACTGGCGCGGGAGGAGCGCTTCTCCAGCAACTCCCGCCGCAACACGGCGCGCGACGAACTGCGCGGGATCATCGTGGCGGCCTTCGCCGGCCTGACCGCCGAGGAGGTGGTCGCCCGGCTGGAGAAAGCCTCCATCGCCAACGCCCGGGCCAACACCATGCAGGACGTCTGGGACCATCCTCAACTGGCGGCCCGCGACCGCTGGCGCACGGTGGAGACCCAGAACGGGCCGGTGCCTGCCTTGCTGCCGCCGGGTGTGGCGGGCGGCCAAGGCGTGCAGGGGGATGCGCGCATGGACCCGGTGCCGGCGCTCGGCCAGCACACCGATCGCATTCTCGCCGAGCTGGGCTACGCGCCCGGCGACATCGCCCGGCTGCGCGACGCGAAGGCGATCTGAGCCGCGCCACGAACGGAACGCCATTTTTTGGGAGGACCAGCACCATGCCGTCCACGATCATCGACTCCGCCGTCTTCGGCGACATCTTCAGCACCCCCGCCATGCGCGCCGTCTGGTCGGACGAGAACCGGACGCGCAAATACCTGGACATCGAGGCGGCACTCGCCCGCGTCCAGGGCCGTCTGGGCATCATCCCGCAGGAAGCGGCCGACGAGATCGTTGCCAACTGCTCGCTCGACAAGATCGACATGGCGAAGCTGAAGGCGCAGACGGAGCGCATCGGCTATCCCGTGCTGGGCGTCGTCTCGCAGCTCAACGCGCTCTGCCGCGACCGGCTCGGCGAATTCTGCCACTGGGGCGCCACCACGCAGGACATCACCGACACCGCCACGGTCCTGCAGATGCGCGAGGCGTTGAACCTCGTGGACGAGGATCTCGCCGGCCTGTCGGCGGCCCTGGCGACTCTCGCCAAGCGCCACCGGGACACGCCGATGATCGGCCGCAGCAACCTCCAGCAGGCGGTGCCGGTGACCTTCGGCTACAAGATGGCCGGGCTGCTGTCGGCGGTCGAACGCCATCGGGAGCGGCTGGCGCAACTCCGCCCGCGCGTGCTGATGGGCGAATTCGCCGGAGCGTCCGGCACGCTGGCCTCCCTGGAGCACGGCGCCATGGAAACCCAGGCCGGGCTGATGGAGGAACTGGGACTCGCCCAGCCGGTGATCGCCTGGCACACCATCCGCGACACCATCGCCGAGGTCGGCTGCTTCCTGGGCCTGGTCGGCGGCACGCTCGGCAAGCTGTCGATGGACGTGAAGCTGATGATGCAGACGGAGGTCGGCGAGGTCTACGAGCCCTTCGCGCATGGCCGCGGGTCGAGCAGCACCATGCCGCAGAAGCGCAACCCGATCTCCAGCTGCTACATCCACGCGGCGATCTCCGTGGTGCGCCAGCACACGGCGGCCCTGCTCGACGCCATGGTGGCCGACCACGAGCGGTCGACCGGCCCGTGGGAGATCGAGTGGATCGTCCTGCCGGAAGCCTTCTGCCTGCTGGCCGGAGCCCTTAAGCAGGCACGGTTCGTGGTGAGCGGCCTGGAGGTGGACGCCGGGCGGATGCGCGCCAATCTGGAGATGACCAACGGGCTGGTGGCGTCCGAGGCGGTGATGATGGGGCTCGGTCGCCACATCGGCCGCGAATACGCCCACGACCTCGTCTACGACCTCTGCCGCGAGGCGGTGCGGCAGAACCGGCCGCTGCTCGACCTCCTGGCCGAAACGCCTGAGATCAGCGCCTGCCTCAGCCGCGCCGAACTGGCCAAGCTGTGCGATCCGGCCAATTACCTCGGACAGTCCGGGGTCATGGTCGATCGTGTCCTGGCCCGCATGAACAGCTGACCCGCATGAACAGCTGATTGGGCCGTTCAGGACAGGCTCACGAGAACCAAGCGCAGGTTGTTGGTTGTTTTCCCCCTGGGCGAACGGGACGCCGGCCACCCCGGCCAGTGTTGTGGTGCTGTGCGAACCGTTCCGCCTGCGCGGTGCCTGTCGAGATGGTCCCCGTTTCCCGGACAGTCGGATAAGCTTGGTTCGCCCCGGATGAAGGACGGACCGGATGACGGGGAAACGGAAGCGGTACTCGGCGGAGTTCAAAGCGAAGGTGGCGCTGGAGGCGATCCGGGGCGAGCTGACGCTGCCACAGCTGGTCGCGAAGCATGGGGTGCACCAGACGCCGATCAACGCCTGGAAGAAGCAGGCCATCGAGGGGATGGCCGGGGTGTTCTCCGCCAAGGCGGAGGTCGCCGAAGCCAGCCATCAGGGCGAGGTGGAAAAGCTGCACGCGATGATCGGCCAGCTGGTCGTGGAACGCGATTCTTTGCGCAAGGACTCCGGTCGATGAGCGTCGGCCGGAGGCGGGAGTCGATCGAGCCGGAGCGTCCGCGGCTGTCGGTCACCCGGCAGTGCGAGCTGGTGTCCATCAGCTGATCCAGCTACTACGGGCCGGCCAAGGGCGAACCGGCCGCGAACCTGGAGCTGATGCGGCTGATCGACGAGCAGTTCCTGGAAACGCCCTGGTACGGCAACCGGCAGATGACCCGGCATCTGCGCCGGCACGGCCACGAGGTCAATCGCAAGCGGGTCCGCCGCCTGATGATGCGGATGGGCTTGCAGGCGGTCTACCAGCGCCCGAAGACGAGCGTGCCGCATCCGGAGCACAAGATCTGGCCACACCTGCCGCGCGACCTGACCATCGACCGCCCCGACCAGGTGTGGTGCGCCGACATCACCTACATGCCGATGCGCCGCGGCTTCCTGTACTTGGCCGCCGTGATGGACTGGGTATCACGCCGGGTGCTGGCGTGGCGGCTGTCGAACGCCATGGACGTGGAGTTCTGCATCGAGGCCGTGGAGGAGGCGATGGCGCGGCACGGCCGGCCGGACATCTTCAACACCGATCAAGGCAGCCAGTTCACCAGCCCACGCTTCACCCGGCTTGTGACTGCAGCCAGCATCCGGGTGTCGATGGACGGGCGCCGCCGGTGGATGGACAACGTCTTCATCGAGCGGCTGTGGCGATCGATGAAATACGAGTGCGTCCACCTCCACGCCTTCGAAACCGGCAGCGAGGCCAGGGCCGGGATCGGCCGCTGGATCGACTATTACAACGCCGACCGCCCGCACTCGGCGCTCGGCGGCAGAACTCCGGACGAGGCCTATCAGGGCACACCGGACCGGAACGGATTGGCGGCATGACACGAACCGGAACCACGCTTGTTCCTGCCGCCATTCTGTCCGCGAAACGGGGGCCATCTCACTGTTGGACAAAGCCACCTCCATCGTCCGGGCAGGACAGGATTTTCGCCCTTAGTATTTACTAATATAACAGTTATTTTTTGTGGCATACCAGAGATGCTTTTGTGTGAAATCATATTGACCTCCCGGCGGTCGCTGGGCTTAATCGGCCGCCTTACACAGTTCGCGCCGGAGAGCAGAATGATGGGACGGGATTGGCGGGTCGCAAACGGTGTCCGCCGCAGGTTGGTGGTGGCTGCGGCGGCGATGATGACGGCCGCGGTGGTGGTCGGCGTGCTTCCAGGCTCGATGGGAAGCGCCGCGGCGCAGGACGCGCGCCAGGGCGGCACCCTCAGCATCATCCTGCAGCCGGAACCGGTGACGCTCACGCCGTCCACCAACATGGCGCAGCCGACCCAGGTGGTTGCCGGCAACATCTTCGATGGTCTGGTCACCTACGACTTCGAGCTGAAGCCGAAGCCTGCACTGGCCGAACGCTGGGAGGTCGCTCCCGATGGGCTGACCATCACGTTCCACCTGCGCAGCGGTGTGAAATGGCACGACGGCCAGCCCTTTTCCTCGGCCGATGTGAAATGGTCGCTGGAGAACATCTGGAAGACCATCCACCCGCGCAACAAGTCGCTGTTCGAGAACGTCACCCAGGTCGATACCCCGGACGATTCCACCGTCATCCTGCGCCTGTCCAAGCCGTCGCTGCCGATCCTGTCGGTGCTGAACGGCGTCGGCGCCCCGATCCTGCCCAAGCATCTCTATGAGGGCACCGACGTCCTCAACAACCCCTACAACAACAAGCCGGTCGGCACCGGCCCCTTCGTCTTCAAGGAGTGGAAGCGCGGCGAATTTGTCGAGCTGACCCGCAACCCGGATTACTGGGAGGCCGGCAAGCCGCATCTCGACCGGCTGCTGTTCCGCATCATCCCCGACGCCGCCGCCCGCGCCGCCGCCATCGAGAAGGGGGAGATCCAGTACGCCCCCTACAACCCGGTGCCGTTCCGCGACGCCGAGCGGTTGGCCAAGCTGCCCCGCCTGAAGGTGGACACCCGCGGCTATGAATGGCTGTCGCCGCTGCTCTATCTCGATTTCAACGTCGAGAACCAGTATCTGAAGGACGTCCGGGTGCGCCGGGCCATGGCCCACGCCATCGACCGCGCCGCCCTGGCGAAGATCGTGTGGTTCGGCTACGCCAAGCCGGCGATCAGCCCGGTGCCGTCGTCGCTCGTCACCTTCCACAACGCCAAGCTGCCGCAATACCCCTTCGACGTGAAGAAGGCCGAGGCGCTGCTGGACGAGGCCGGCTTCAAGCGCGACGCCAACGGCGTGCGCTTCACCCTGACCCACGACTTCCTGCCCTACGGCGACGATTACCGCCGCACCGGCGAGTTCCTCAAGCAGGCGCTGAAGCGCGTCGGCATCGAGGTGACCATCCGCTCGCAGGACAGCGCCGCCTTCATCAAGCGGGTCTATGTCGACCGCGATTTCGACTTCGCCATCTCCTACAACAACGCCTTCCCCGATCCGCAGATCGGCGTGGTGCGCGCCTTCTGGTCGGGCTGGCTCGGCACCGGCACGCCCTGGACCAACGGCTCGGGCTACCGCAACGCCAAGGCCGACGCGCTGATCCAGGAAGCCGGCGTCGAGGGCGATCCGGCCAAGCGCGTCGCCCAGTTCAACGAGTTCCAGGACATCGTGCTGGGTGACGTGCCCTCGCTGCCGCTGCTGGAGCTGAACTTCTTCTCGGTCTATTCGGCGGACCTCCAGGGCATCGTCGAGCAGGGCGATCAGGTCTATTCCTCGCTGAAGAACGCCCGCTTCGTCGACGCCCCGAAGGGGAACTGACGCGCCGTGCTGACCTATCTCAGGCGCAGCGCCGCCCAGGTGGTCTTCGTCCTCCTGGGCATCGCGCTGATCAACTTCTTCCTGCTGCATCTGGCGCCCGGCGACGCGGCCCAGGTGCTGGCGGGGGAATCCGGGGCGGCGACGCCGGAATACATGGAGGCGCTGCGGCGGCAGTTCGGGCTCGACCAGCCGCTCCACGTCCAGTTCCTCCGCTATCTCGGCAATCTGGTGACCTTCGACCTCGGCTATTCCTTCCGCCAGTCGCTGCCGGTGTCGGAGCTGATCCTGCAACGCCTGCCGGCGACGCTGCTGCTGATGGGGACCGCCATCGGCTTCGCGCTGGTCGCCGGCTGCTCGCTCGGCTTCCTCGCCGCGCGGCGGGCGGGGAAGCTGACCGACACGGTGATCTCCATCGTGGCGCTGCTGTTCTACGCCACCCCGGTCTTCTGGGTCGGCATCATGCTGATCGTCGTCTTCTCCGTCATGCTGGACTGGCTTCCGGTCGGCGGCATGACCAGCGTCGAGGCCAACCTGAGCGGCCTCGCCCTGGTCGGCGACGTGGCGCTGCATCTGGTGCTGCCGGCGGTGACGCTGGGGCTGTTCTACCTCGCCATCTACGCCCGGCTGATGCGGGCGGCGATGCTGGAGGTCTACGGCCAGGACTTCGTCCGCACCGCGCAGGCCAAGGGGGTGCGGCCCCGCCGCATCGCGTGGCGCCATGTGCTGCGCAACGCCCTGCTGCCGATCGTCACCACGCTCGGCGTGCAACTGGGCTCCATCCTCGGCGGTGCGGTTCTGGTCGAGACCGTCTTCTCCTGGCCGGGACTGGGCCGGCTGGCCTTCGCCGCCCTGTTCCAGCGCGACCTCAACCTGCTGCTCGGCATCCTCTTCTGCTCGTCGGTGGTCGTGGTCCTCGTCAACATCGCGGTCGATCTCGTCTACACGCTGCTCGACCCGCGCATCGAACTCGGCTGACCGATGGCGCTTCCCGACACTGTTTCCCTGCCCACGCCGCGGACGGACTTCCGCGACCGCGCCATCGGACGGCTGCTGCGCCGCCCGTCGGCGCTGCTGGGGTTGATCCTGCTGGCCGGCATCCTCGCCATGGCCGCCTTCGCCAACGTCGCCTTTCCCGGCGACCCGCTGGACATGGCGGGAATGCCGCTGCTGCGTCCGGGCGAGGACGCCGCGTTCCCGCTCGGCACCGACATGATGGGCCGCGACCTGGCGTCGGGCATTTTCCACGGCGCCCGCGTCTCGCTGCTGATCGGCGGGGTGGCGGCGCTGGTCTCGCTGGTGATCGGCATCGGCATCGGCGCGCTGTCCGGCTATTACGGCGGCCGGGTCGACCGGGCGCTGATGCGGGTGACCGAGCTGTTCCAGACCATCCCGCCTTTCCTGTTCACCTTGGCGCTGGTCGCCATCCTGCAGCCGTCCATCGCCACCATCACCGCAGCGATCGGCATCACCTCCTGGTCGGGGCTGGCGCGGCTGGTGCGGGCGGAGGTGCTGCGCCTGCGCAACAGCGAGCTGGCGCAGGCCTCGATCATCCTCGGCGCGTCCGACGCCCGGATCATCTTCCGGCACATCCTGCCGAACGCGCTGGCGCCGGTGATCGTGTCGGCCTCCATCCTGGTGGCGACCGCCATCCTCACCGAATCCTCGCTGTCCTTCCTCGGCCTCGGCGATCCCAACGTCGTCAGCTGGGGCGGCATGGTGGGGGCGGGGCGCGAGACGATCCGCACCGATCCGCACGTCGCCGCCATCCCCGGCGTCGCCATCGTCATCGCCGTGCTGGCGCTGAACCTGCTGGGCGACGGCCTGAACGACGTGCTGAACACCAAGGGAGAGCGGCGATGAGCGACGCCGTGGCAAAGGAGCCGGTCCTGGCCGTCGACGGGCTGTCGATCGGCTTCCAGACCCGCCGCGGCCTGCTGCCGGCGGTGCGCGAGCTGTCCTTTTCGGTCGGCAGCGGCGAGATGCTGGCCATCGTCGGCGAGAGCGGCTGCGGCAAGTCGCTGACCGCGCTGGCGCTGCTCGGCCTCGTGCCGCCGCCGGGCCGGGTGACCGGCGGCACGGTGCGGCTGGAGGGCCGCGACCTGCTGGCGCTCGACGAGGCGGCGCTGCGGCGGGTGCGCGGCGCCCGCATCTCGATGATCTTCCAGGAGCCGATGACCGCGCTCAACCCGGTGCTGACCGTGGGCGAGCAGATCATGGAGGCGATCCTCGAACATGAGCCGGTCAGCCGCAAGGCGGCGCGCGAGCGGACCCTGGCGCTGCTGGAGCGGGTGCGCATCCCCGATCCGGCGCGCCGCTTCGCCGAATACCCGCACCGCCTGTCGGGCGGCATGCGCCAGCGGGTGATGATCGCCATGGCGCTGGCCGGCGCCCCGGCCGTTCTGGTCGCCGACGAGCCGACCACCGCGCTCGACGTCACCATCCAGGCGCAGATCCTCGGCCTGATCGACGAGCTGCGGCGCGAGCAGGGCACCGCCGTGGTCTTCATCACCCACGACCTCGGCGTGGTGTCGCGCTACGTCGACCGCGTGCTGGTGATGTATGCCGGCCGCAAGGTGGAGGAGCGCGCCACCCGCGATCTCTTCGCCGATCCCCTCCATCCCTACACCCGAGGCCTGATCGCGGCGCAGCCGCGCGCGGGCGCCGGTCCGGCCGGCGCGGTGCGGCAGCGTCTCGCCGAGATTCCCGGAACCGTGCCGGCGCTGGCGGCGATGCCGTCCGGCTGCGCCTTCGCCCCGCGCTGCCCGCTGGCCGGCGAGCGCTGCATCCAGGCCGTTCCGCCGCCGCGCCGGGCCGGAAGCGGCCTCGTCGCCTGCCATCACGCGGGAGAGAACCATGCCGTCTGACACCGCTCTCGCCGCTTCCGCGCCGATCACCGCCGGAGCCTCCACCGCCACCCCGGTGCTGCGGGTGAGCGGGCTGTCCGTCGAGTACCGGACGTCGCGCGGCGTGGTCCACGCGCTGGACGACGTGTCCTTCGACCTAGCGCCCGGCGAGACGCTGGGCATCGTCGGCGAATCCGGCTGCGGGAAATCGACCCTGGCGCGGGCGGTGGTCCGGCTGCTCGACCCCAGCGCCGGCACCATTCGGCTGGGGGACACGGACATCACGCACGCCTCGCGGCGGCGGATGCGCGCGGCGCGGCGGGACCTCCAGATGGTGTTGCAGGACCCGGCGGCCTCGCTCGATCCGCGCTGGACGGTCGGCGATCTGCTGGCCGAGCCGCTGGAGATCCACGGCATCGGCACGCGGGCCGAGCGGCGCGCGCGCGTCGCCGACCTGTTGCGCAAGGTGGGGCTGCCGCCGGAAGCGGCGCAGCGGCGGCCGCACGAATTCTCCGGCGGCCAGCGCCAGCGCGTCGGCATCGCCCGCGCGCTGGCGCTGGAGCCGAAGGTCGTGGTTCTGGACGAACCCGTCTCGGCCCTCGACGTCTCGGTCCAGGCCCAGATCCTCAATCTGCTGACCGACCTCCAGCGCACGCTGGGCGTCAGCTTCCTGTTCATCGGCCACGACCTGTCGGTGGTGGAGCACGTCTCCGACCGCGTGGCGGTGATGTATCTCGGCCGGATCGTCGAGCTGGGCGGCCGCGACAGCCTGTGGCGCCGGCCCGCCCACCCCTACACCCGCGCCCTGCTCGACGCGGCCCCACGCATCGACGGACCCTCCGCCCCCTCCGGACCGGGGCTGATCGGCGACACGCCCAGCCCCTACGACCTGCCGTCGGGCTGCCGCTTCCACACCCGTTGCCCGATCGCCGCCGATCGTTGCCGGCGCGAGGCGCCGGTCACGCGGGCGTTGTCGCCGGGCCACCTCGTCGCCTGCCATTTCGCGGAGGGTGGGGCGGAGGCGTCTCCCCTGCAACCAGCGGGCAGTACCTGAGTGTAGGTTCCCGCCCGGCCATCCGGCCGGGGGAGCGGCGCGATTCCGGCCACCGATCCCGGCAAGAACGGACGGCCCGGTCCATCGGCATGGCCGGAATCGTGGTGTCTTTGACATTCCAGCCAAGCGAGCCACCGCATAATCTGACTCCAGCGCGCAAACACCCGGCGGTTCGAGGTCGGGGATTGCGGCTTCGGGACAGGGCAGGGGCGGCGAGGCGGACAGGGACATGCTCACCATCGGTTTCGTGGTGTTCGACGATTTCCAGGTGATGGGCATGGCCGCGCTGTCGGCCTTCGAGATGGCCAATCTCGTGCTCGACCGCCCGGCCTACCGGGTCCATGTGCTGTCGGAGCGGGGAGGGCCGGTGCGCAACTCGCTGGGCTTCGCCATCGAAACCGAACCGTTCGGCGACGGCGTCTTCGACACGACCGTCACCATCGGTTCGCTGCGGGTCACGCCATCCACGCCCGGCCTGCTCACCTATCTGCGCGACGCCGCCGCGGCCTCGCGCCGGGTCGCCGGCATCTGCACCGGCGCCTATGTGCTGGCCGAGGCCGGTCTGCTCGACGGGCGCCGCGCCACCACCCATTGGAACCACGCCCGGACTTTGCAGCGCCTCTATCCCAATGTGAAGGTGGAGGAGGACCGTATTTTCAGCGTCGACGGCCATGTCTGGACCTCCGCCGGGATGACGGCCGGCATTGACCTCGCCATGGCGCTGGTCGAGGACGATTTCGGGGCCGAGGTCGCCAAGGAGGTGGCACGCAAGCTGGTGGTCTATCTGCGCCGCCCCGGCGGGCAGTCGCAGTTCTCCGCCCTGCTGGATCTGGAGCCGCGCTCCGACCGGGTGCGGCGGGTGCTGGTCTATGCCAAGGAGAATTTGAGGAACGGCCTGTCGGTGGAGGAACTGGCGGAGGCGGCGAATCTCAGCCCGCGCCAGTTCAGCCGCCTGTTCCGCCAGGAGACCGGCCAGACCCCGGCCAAGGCCGTCGAGCATCTGCGGCTGGAGGCGGCGCGCGTCATGATGGAGGAGGGGCGCCATTCCATGGACGTCATCGCCCGCGAGACCGGCTTCGCCGACCGCGAGCGCATGCGCCGCGCCTTCCTGCGCGCCTACGGCCAGCCGCCGCAGGTGGTCCGCCGCGCCGTGGAGAGCGGCCGCCTGTCGGCGCTGGAGTGAGCGCCCGACCGAGCCAGGCCTTCCGAACACCTGGATATCCTACATCTGGCTAGGGCATCCCGCGATGCTTCGGCGGCGGTAGCCTTTTCCATCGTCAGAGACGGCGTTTCCTTGGGAAGGCATTGCTTTTCCTCGCCGCGCCCGCTCGCCTTTTTTCAACCGAACGGACACAGAGCCATGCAACTCACCGGCAACACCATCTTCATCACCGGCGCGACCTCCGGCATCGGCCGCGGGCTGGCCGAGGCGTTCCACACGCTGGGCAATCAGGTCATCATCGCCGGCCGGCGCAAGGCCCTGCTGGAGGAGGTGACCGCCGCCAACCCCGGCATGAAGGCCGTCGAGTTGGACATCGCCGACCCGGCCAACATCCAGGCCGTGGCCGCGCGGCTGATCGCCGAGAACCCGACGCTGAACGTGCTGATCAACAACGCCGGCATCATGCCGTTCGACGACGCCTCCGGCCCCATGGACGACGCGCAGGCGCAGTCGATCCTCACCACCAACCTTCTCGGCCCGATCCGCATGACCTCGGCGCTGATCGAGCATCTGAAGGCGCAGCCGCGCGCGGTGATCGTCAACAACACCTCCGTGCTCGCCTACACGCCGCTGGCCAACACGGCGGTCTATTCGGCCAGCAAGGCGGCGCTGCACAGCTACACGCTGTCCCAGCGCTTCATGCTGCGCGACACCACCGTCACCGTGCAGGAGATCGCGCCGCCGTGGGTCAACACCGACCTGATCAAGAAGGGCGACGACCCCCGCGCCATGCCGCTGGACGCCTTCATCGAACAGACGATGGCGGCGCTGGCCACCGACGCGGAGGAGGCCATCGTCGAGAGCGCCCGCCCGATGCGCGACAACGCCGGCCCGAACGAGCACGCGCTGGTCATGGGCTTCAACAGCTACATCGCCGAGAACCCGATCCCGGTCTGACCGGAGCGGAGGCGGAAAGGGCCGCCGGGCTGCCGTCCCGCGGTTCTTTCCTTCGCCGCCGCCAAAGGCCGCGCGCTGGGCCAGCCGGAGCCTTTGGCCGGGTGACCGGCCATACGGGGAATCGCGTATTCCCGTCAAAGGACCGCTCCCCGATGATCGGTCGGGACGAAGAAGCGTGCGAAAACAATGCGGAAGCCGGATGTCGAAACCGCTTCCCGCGCGCGCCGCCCCATGTCCCGGTCACGCAAGGGAGATCGAGATGATCCACGGCGATATCACCAGCAGCGCCGACACCGTCGGCGTCGCCGTCGTCAATTACAAGATGCCGCGCCTTCACACCAAGGCGGAGGTGCTGGAGAACGCGCAGAAAATCGCCGACATGCTGATCGGCATGAAGACGGGCCTGCCCGGCCTCGACCTCGTGATCTTCCCCGAATATTCGACCCACGGGATCATGTACGATTCCAAGGAGATGTACGAGACCGCCGCGACCATTCCCGGCGACGAGACGGCGATCTTCGCCGCCGCCTGCCGCAAGGCGAAGGTGTGGGGCGTCTTCTCCCTGACCGGCGAGCGGCACGAGGAGCATCCCCACAAGGCGCCCTACAACACGCTGATCCTGATGAACGACCAGGGCGAGATCGTGCAGAAGTACCGCAAGATCATGCCCTGGGTGCCCATCGAGGGCTGGTACCCCGGCACCTGCACCTATGTGTCGGAGGGGCCGAAGGGGCTGAAGATCAGCCTGATCATCTGCGACGACGGCAACTATCCGGAAATCTGGCGCGACTGCGCCATGAAGGGGGCGGAGCTGATCGTCCGCTGCCAGGGCTACATGTATCCGGCCAAGGACCAGCAGGTGCTGATGGCCAAGGCGATGGCCTGGGCCAACAACACCTATGTCGCGGTGGCGAACGCCGCCGGCTTCGACGGCGTCTATTCCTACTTCGGCCATTCCGCCATCGTCGGCTTCGACGGCCGCACGCTCGGCGAATGCGGCGAGGAGGAGTACGGCATCCAGTACGCCCAGCTCTCCAAGTCGCTGATCCGCGACTTCCGCAAGAACGGACAGTCGGAGAACCACCTCTTCAAGCTGGTCCACCGTGGCTACACCGGCATGATCAACAGCCACGACGGGGTGAAGGGGGAGGCGGCCTGTCCCTACGACTTCTACCGCCAGTGGGTGAGCGATCCCGAGGGCACGCGGGCCATGGTGGAATCCTTCACCCGCCCGACGGTCGGCACGCCCGAATGCCCGATCGACGGCATCCCGTGGGACGAGCCGGCGCACCGCTGACCCCCTTCTGAGAGGCGGAGGCATGGCGCTCCAGACCCACCGGATCGTTCGGGAACCCTACTATTGCCCGGCCGGCGACGAGATCGCCCTGTTCGAGGCGGCTCACGCCGACCGGCTGCCGGTGATGCTGAAGGGGCCGACCGGCTGCGGCAAGACCCGCTTCATCGAGCATATGGCGTGGCGGCTCGGCCGCCCGCTCGTCACCGTGGCCTGCAACGAGGACCTGACCGCCTCCGACCTCGTCGGCCGTTACCTGCTGGAGGCGGACGGGACGGTGTGGCAGGACGGGCCGCTGACGCTGGCGGTGCGCCACGGCGCCATCTGCTACCTCGACGAGCTCGTCGAGGCGCGGGCCGACACCACGGTCGTCATCCATCCTCTGGCCGACGACCGGCGGGCGCTGCCGCTCGACAAGCGGAACGAGCTGCTGACCGCACACCCCGACTTCCAGCTCGTCGTCGCCTACAACCCGGGCTACCAGAGCGTGGCGAAGGATTTGAAGGAATCCACCAAGCAGCGCTTCGCCGCGCTGGAATTCGGCTATCCGGCGGCGGCTGTCGAGGCCGACATCGTCGCCCACGAGGCCGGGATCGAACCGGCCCTGGCGCGTCGCGTCGTCGCGGTGGCGGAGCGCAGCCGCAACCTGCGCGGCCGCGGGCTGGAGGAGGGCGCGTCGACCCGCATGCTGATCCACGCCGGCCGGCTGATCGCCCGCGGCGTCGCGCCCGAGGCCGCCTGCCGCATGGCCATCGTCCTGCCGCTGACCGACGACCCTGACCTGCGCGACGCTCTGGCGGCGGCGGTCGGCGCCTGCTTCTGACCGGCGATGGACACTGTTGACGGAGACATTGCTTTGGCCGACGTCGAGCGCCGGCTGAGGGCCTACGGGGCAGCGTTGTGGGGAAGCGATCCGCCCTTGCGGCCCCTGGTCGGGGAGGGCGACCCGGCGGCGCTGCGGTGCCGCTTCGACGCCGACCTCGTCCGACTGCCGCCGGTCTGGCCCTCCCTGACGCTATACCGGGCGGCGCTGGCGCATGTCGGGGCCCACCGGGCCTTCTCGCGCCCTTGGCCGACCAAGGGGCTGAAGCCGCTGCTGACCATCGTCGTCTCGCTGGTCGAGGACGCGCGGGTCGAGCATCTGGCGATGCGGCGCCTTCCCGGACTGCGGCGGCTGTGGGCGCCGTTCCACCGCGTCGAGCCGTCCCCGTCCCTGATGGCGGCGGACCTGCTGGAACGGCTGGCGCGGGCCCTGTTCGACCCCGGATACCGGGACGGCAACGCCTGGATCGACAAGGGGCAGCGCCGGTTCTTCGAAGGGCCGGACCGCTGGGACGATCCGGAGTTCAGCCTGCGGCTCGGCGGCGATCTGGCCGGCGACCTCGGCAAGACGCGGGTTCAGGTCAATGTTCGGGGGCACCGCGTCGACCCCGCCTACCGCGACGACAACGGCGGCCTCTGGCTGTACGACACCCCGCCGGAGCCGCCGCGCGACGCCGACGCCCCGCTGGAGGCGGTTCGCCCGGAGCCTGCGGAGGGGGAGGGCCATCGCCGAAGCGGACCGCCGCAGGCACCACCGTCACCGGCTCCGCTCGCCGTCGCCGAAACCGCCGCTCTGCGGCCGGTGGCGCGCTATTCGGAATGGGACCACCGCATCGGCCTGCACCGGCCCGATTTCGTCCAGGTGGTGGAGTGCGAGCCGGAGCGGCGGCCCCCGCCGGACACGCCCGCCGATCCCCACCTTGTCCAGCGGGTCCGCGCCCTGGTCCGCCACGCGGTGGTGGCGCGGCCGGAGCGGTTGCGGCGGCAGCGGGAGGGCGACGATCTCGACCTCGACGCCTGCATCACGGCGACCACGGCCCGGCGCAACGGCCACGCCCCGGACATCCGGGTCTTCCAGCGGGTGCGGCGGCGTGGCCGCGACCTGTCGGTCCTGCTGCTGCTCGACGCGTCGCACTCCACCAACGATTCGGCCAACGACCCGGCCAACGATCCGGTCAACGACCCGGCGGGGGACGGCACGGTGCTGGACCTCGAACGCCGGTCGGCCGACCTGCTGGCCGGCGCGCTGGCGGCGGCCGGCGACCGCTTCGCCCTGGCGGCCTTCCGCTCCGACGGGCGGGAGGCGGTGCATTGGCTGCCGGTCAAGCGCTTCGCCGAGCCCTACGACGAGGCGGCGCGCGGGCGACTGGCCGGGCTGGACGGGCGCTGGTCGACACGGATGGGGGCGGCGATCCGCCACGCCGGCGTGGCGCTGTCCGCCCAGCCGACCCTGCGCCGCCTGCTGCTGCTGGTCACCGACGGCGAGCCGTCCGACATCGACTGCCCCGATCCGCGCCATCTGGTGGAGGACGCCCGCAAGGCGGTGCGGGAACTGGCCGGGCGGGGCATCGACGTGGTCTGCGTGGCGCTGGGCGGCGATCCCCGGACGCATCACCGCGTCTTCGGCCGGCGCAACGTGCTTCCGGTCGACCGGGTGGAGCGTCTGCCCGAGATCCTCCCGGCCGTCTATGTCCGGCTGACCGGCTGAGTCCCCTTACCGGCCGTTCAGCGCCCGCACCGCCATCGCGGCGGCGGCGGCGCGGTTCTCGACGCCGAGCTTCGCATAGATCTGTTCCAGATGCTTGTCGACCGTGCGCGGGCTGAGGCCGAGGATTTCGGCGATGTCGCGGTTGGGCTTGCCGTTGGCGACCCACATCAGCACCTCCGCCTCCCGCGGGGTCAGGGACAGCTTGTCCTTGAGCTGCGTGTCCTCGCCGGCGCCCGTCTCCTCGGCCAGTTGAAGGAGGATTTCGTCGGCGCCGGTCTGGCCGACCGGGCTCAGGCGCAGGCGGCGGCCGTCCGCGCCGGTGGCGATCACCACGCTGTCGGCCTTGCGTCCGGGACCGCCGGCCTGACGGTCGGCCAGCCAGCGCCGCGCCTCCTCCGGCAAGGAGATGCCGGTCGGGACGCCATCCCCCCCGGCGGTGCCGAAGGCCGCCTCCAGCATGCGGGTGGTCTGCGGCGTGCACCACAGCACCTCGCCCCGGTGGTTGGCGGCCAGCAGGGTGCGGCCGGTGACGTCCAGCGCCGCCCGCGTGCTCTGGGCCACGCGGGCGTTGGCGAGATGGGCGTACATGCGGGCGATCAGGGTCTCGGCGACGATGGGCTTGGTGACGTAATCGACCCCGCCGGCGGCGAAGCCCTTCAGGATGTGCTCCGTCTCGGTCAGGCCGGTCATGAAGATGACGGGGACATGGGCGACCTGGCTGCTGCGCTTCAGGTGCCGGCAGGTTTCGAAGCCGTCCAGCCCCGGCATGATGGCGTCCATCAGGATGACGTCCGGCGTCACCTGCTCCAGCAGGGCCAGCGCCTTGCGGCCGTCCAGCGCCACCAGCACGGTCACCCCGGCCTCCTCCAGCGCGTCGGTCAGGAAGCTGAGGGCTTCGGGCGAATCGTCGACGACAAGAACGACGTCACGCGGTTTGGTTACGGATTTCATCGTCATGGCTGGACTCGTCATGGCTGGACTCGTCATGGCGGGGTTTGTCATGGCCGGGCATGACTGGGCGGGAGTTGTCATGGCTGTCATCGCGGTACACCGCCTCCAGCGCGGCCATATACTGGTTCAGGTCGTAATTGCTGACGAGCGTGCGCATGCGGCCGACGAAGCGCTCCAGCTCCGGATGGGCGGCGGCGATCTCGGCGAGCTTGGCCTGCATGCCGCGCACGTAGCCGATGCGGCCGAGATGGATCAGCTCGGCGATGTGGTGCTGCGGCGGCAGCTCCGACGCGGCGAAGACCGGCGGTCCGGCGTCGGTGTCGGCCGGCGCCTCGTACTCCCACGCGATGCCGCGAAGCCGGCCGATGCAGGCCAGCAGCTTCGGGATGGACACCGGCTTGGCGGCGAACCCGTCGTGGGGCTGGTCGCCGTCGGCGCCGAAACCGGAACCGGCACCGGAGCGGTCCTCCCGCGTGTCGGCGGACACCAGGATGATGGTGGTGTCGGTGTGGCCGGCGGCACGCAGGCGCCGCGCCACCTCCAGCCCGTTCATGCCGGGCATGGAGATGTCGAGCAGCAGGATGTCCGGCCGGTGCAGCTCCGCCAGGGCGAGGCAGTTCGGCCCGTCGGTCGCCTTGAACACGGTGAATCCCAGCTCCGCCAGCAGATCGGCCAGCAGGTTGCGGTGGGCGAGGTCGTCGTCGGTGACCAGAACGGTCAGGCGCGGCCCGCGATAGCCGCGGATCGGATGGTCGGGCTGGCTGGCGGCGGTGGACAGCATCGCCGCCGACATCATCAGCCGCACCCGGAACAGGCTGCCCTTGCCGGGCGTGCTGGTCACGGTGATCTCGCCGCCCATCACCTCGGTCAGCAGCTTGGTGATGGTCAGGCCGAGGCCCATGCCGGGCACCATCGGGTTGGCGGCCGATCCGCGCTCGAACGGTTCGAAGATGCGCTCGCGGTCGGCCTCGGCGATGCCGGGACCGGTGTCCTCCACCTCGAACTCGGCGATCTGGCTGCGGTGGCGCACGCGCAGGCAGACCGAGCCGGAATCGGTGAATTTGATGGCGTTGGACAGCAGGTTGATGAGGATCTGGCGGATGC
Source organism: Azospirillum sp. TSH58 (assembly GCF_003119115.1). Lineage (NCBI taxonomy): Bacteria > Pseudomonadati > Pseudomonadota > Alphaproteobacteria > Rhodospirillales > Azospirillaceae > Azospirillum > Azospirillum sp. TSH58. The sequence continues at coordinate 324,541 of NZ_CP022367.1, read as the reverse complement.
GCCCCTCGTCGGTGAAGACGACCGGCGGCAGGTCCTCCGGCGCGTCGAAGCGGAAGGCGATGCCCTTGGCCTCCGCCTGGAGGTGGAACATGCCGACGAGCTGGTCGAGCAGGTCGCCGAAGCGCACCTCGCCCCGGTTCAGCTGCAGCCGGCCGCTTTCGATCTTCGACACGTCCAGCAGGCCGTCGAGCAGGCCGGCCAGATGCTCGGCGCTGCGCCGGATGACGCGGACGGCGTCGACCCGGTGCGGCGGCATGGCGGGGTCGCGCTCCAGGATCTGCGCATAGCCGAAGATGGCGCTCAGCGGCGTGCGGAACTCGTGGCCGATGCCGACGAGATAGCGGCTCTTGGCGAGGTTCGCCGCCTCCGCCGCCTCCTTGGCCTTCTGCAGCTGGGCGTCGGTGCGCTCGTGGGCCTCGATCTCCTGGATCAGCAGGGCGGTCTGCTTCTGCGTCTCCTCCTGCGCCACCTTGCGGCTTTCCCGCGCCAGGACGAACAGCCAGGTGGCGACGCCGGCGACGATCATCAGGATGAAGAAGACCTTCCACAGCGTGCTGCCGATCAGCGCCTGCGCCTCGGCGTTGACGGAGGCGACCTCGACATAGACCAGCGACAGCACGGCGCCGACCGCCAGCGCCAGCATCAGCAGCACGCCCAGATAATGGCCGAGCCGGGCCTTCAGCGCCGTCGCCGCCCGCGGCGGCAGGACGGCGTCCAGCGCGCGGCGCAGCTGCACGCCCAGCCGGGCGTCGCTCTTGCAGCCGTCGCCGCAGCGGGCGTCCAGCGAGCAGCAGAGCGAGCAGATCGCCCCGGCATAGACCGGGCAGTGGGCCATGTCCTCCGTCTCGAAGGCGTGCTGGCAGATGCAGCAGCGGATCGCCTCCTCGCCGTTCCAGTCGTCGAAGGGGCGGCGCGCGATGTAGGTGCCGCCGCGCGTCGCCCAGGCGATGGCTGGGGCCGCGACGAAGGCGGTTCCGAAGGCGAGGAAGGGCGCGCAGACCCTCAGTGTCGGCCCCAGCGCGTCGAGGAAGGCCAGCATCGACAGCACCGTCGCCAGCAGCATGGCGCCGACGCCCACCGGGTTGATGTCGTAGAGGTGGGCGCGCTTGAACTCGACGTGGCGCGGGCTGAGGCCCAGCGGCTTGTTCACCACCAGATCGGCGACCAGCGCGCCGATCCAGGAGGCGGCGACGCTGGAATAGAGCCCCAGCACCGGCTCCAGCGTCTTGTAGATGCCGAGTTCCATCAGCATCAGGCCGATGACGACGTTGAACACCACCCAGACCACCCGGCCGGGATGGCTGTGGGTCAGGCGCGAGAAGAAGTTCGACCAGGCGATGGAGCCGGCGTAGGTGTTGGTGACGTTGATCTTGAGCTGCGACAGCACGACGAACAGGCCGGTCAGGCCGAGGGCGAGCTGCGGCGACGGCGTCACATAGTGGAAGGCGACGAGGTACATCTGCGTCGGCTCCGCCGCCATCTCCAGCGGCACGGCGTTCTGCAGCGCCAGCACCACCAGGAAGGAGCCGAGCAGCAGCTTGATCGTGCCGATGACGATCCAGCCCGGCCCGGCGGCCACCAGCGCCGCCCACCAGCGCAGCCGCTTGGCGCCGGTGGCGTCGGGGTCGTAGGGCAGGAAGCGGATGAAATCGACCTGCTCGCCGATCTGCGCCAGGAGGGAGAACACCACCGACGCCGCAGCACCGAACAGCATCAGGTCGAAAGTGCCGCCGGCCTCCGCCGCCTGGCCGGTGAAGCTGGTCCAGGCGTCGAAGGACTCGCGGTCCTGGACGGCGATGAACAGGAAGGGCAGGGCGTGCAGCGCCAGCCACAGCGGCTGCGTCCACAGCTGGAGGCGGCTGATGACGGTGAAGCCGTAGGCGACCAGCGGGATGACCAGAAGCGAGCTGACGACGTAGCCGGCGGCGAGCGGCAGGCCGAAGACCATCTCCAGCGCGGTCGCCATGATCGCCGCCTCGATGGCGAAGAAGATGAAGGTGAAGGAGGCGTAGATCAGCGACGTGATGGTGGAGCCGATGTAGCCGAAGCCGGCGCCGCGCGTCAGCAGGTCCATGTCCACGCCGTAACGGCTGGCGTAGTAGCTGATCGGCAGGGCGCTGGCGAAGATCAGGACGGCGGCGGCCAGGATGGCGAGGGCCGCGTTGGTGAAGCCGTAGCTCAGCGTGATCGCCCCGCCGATGGCCTCCAGCGCCAGGAAGGAGATCGAGCCGAGCGCCGTGTTGGCGACGCGCAACGGCGACCACCGCCGCGCCTTCCGCGCGGTGAAGCGCAGCGCGTAATCCTCCAGCGTCTGGTTGGCGACCCACCGGTTGTAGGTCCGCCGGATCGCGACCACCCTCTGGCGCCCCGCCATCGGCCCCATTCACCCTCCTGAGGATATGTTTGTTATACTGATTGTTTATCTTCCCTGTTTCCGGGCATTTTCGCTAATAAATCCTGCGTCCCCGTCAGTCTGTCAGGAACAGATCGGCCAGACAACAGAGTTAAAACACGTCGTTTCTTGCGGGTGGAGGCAACTGTTCCACTCGCTTCCGGGTGGTTGCGGGTGCTTGGGCGGTTCCAGTCTCCCGCGATTTTATAACGATTTGCCGACCGGCGCCCCTATACGCAAATCCACGTATTGCTGCGATGCACTGTTCGGCCAACCATCGGGCTGTCCTAACGCGGAACGTTCCGCCCACCCCCCAAAAAAACACCGCCTGTCCGACGGCCGCGCCCGGTTGCGCGCCGTCGTTGCAAGGCGACAACGGCGAACAGCAGGAGGTTTCATGTCCTCGGATAAGATCGATGCGGGCAAGCCCGCCGGCGGGCTGCCGTCGCCGCTCCGCCGCAAGCTCCTTCTCGGCATGGCGGCGCTGCCGGCCGTCGGGCTGCTGCCGCGCGGCGCGCTGGCCCAGGCGCTGCCGACCGACGCCGTCAACACGACGAAGCTGGCGGTCACCGACAGCACGGTGAAGGTCGGCATCCTGCATTCCACCACCGGCACCATGGCGATCTCGGAAACCGGCTCGGTCCAGGCCGAGAAGCTGGCCATCGCCCAGATCAACGAGATGGGCGGCGTGCTCGGCCGCAAGATCGAGGTGATCCAGGAGGACGGCGCCAGCGACTGGCCGACCTTCGCCGAGAAGGCGCGCAAGCTGCTGGTCGAGGACAAGGTGGCGGCGGTGTTCGGCTGCTGGACCTCGGCCTCGCGCAAGGCGGTGCTGCCGGTGTTCGAGCAGTACAACGGCATGCTCTACTACCCGACCTTCTACGAGGGGCTGGAGCAGTCGAAGAACGTCATCTACACCGGGCAGGAGGCGACCCAGCAGATCCTCGCCGGGCTGGACTGGGTGACGAAGGAGAAGGGCGCCAAGAGCTTCTTCCTCATCGGCTCCGACTACATCTGGCCGCGCACCTCCAACAAGATCGCCCGCAAACACATCGAGATGAAGGGCCAGAAGGTGGTGGGCGAGGAGTATTTCCCGCTCGGCCACACCCAGTTCAACTCGGTCATCAACAAGATCAAGCTGACCAAGCCGGACGTCATCTACGCCTCGGTGGTCGGCGGCTCGAACGTCGCCTTCTACAAGCAGATGAAGGCGGCGGGCATCGACCTGAACAAGCAGGTGCTGATGACCATCTCGGTCACCGAGGACGAGATGCTCGGCATCGGCGGCGAGAACATCGCCGGCGCCTACGCCTGCATGAAGTACTTCCAGTCGCTGCAGAATCCCAACAACGAGAAGTTCGTCGCCGCCTTCAAGGCGATGTGGGGCGCCAACAGCGTCATCGGCGACGTGACCCAGGCCGGCTATCTCGGCCCCTGGCTGTGGAAGCTGACGGTGGAGAAGGCCAAGAGCTTCGACATCGACAAGATCGCCGTCGCGTCGGAAGGCATCGAGTTCAGCGGCGCGCCGGAAGGCTATGTCCGCGTCCACGGCAACCATCACCTGTGGAGCAAGACCCGCGTCGGCCGCGCCCGCCCGGACGGCCAGTTCGACGTCGTCTACGAGACGGCGGACCTCATCGAGCCGAACCCGTTCCCGAAGGGCTACCAGTAAGGGGCGGGCAATAAGGGGCGGGGCGTCAGACCCCCACCCTGACCCTTCCCCGCTGGGCGGGGGAGGGGACGACGGCCGAACGCCGACAAGGCTCCCGCCTCCCTCCCCTGCAAGAGCGGGGGAGGGCCGGGGTGGGGGCAAGTGTGACGGGAGTTCCCATCATGTTCGAGGGCTACAGCCTGGCCGAGCTCGGGTCGATCTTTGCCATGCAGGGATTCGCGGGGCTCATTCTCTTTTCCGTTTTCGTGCTGATGGCGCTGGGCCTCGCCATCATCTTCGGGCAGATGGGCGTCATCAACATGGCGCACGGGGAGTTCATGATCCTCGGCGCCTACGTGACCTATCTCTGCTCGAACTTCATCTCCAGCACCGTGCCGGCGCTGTTCCCGGCCTATTTCTTCATCGCCATGATCCTGGCCTTCTTCGCCAGCGGGGCGCTGGGGATGCTGGTGGAATGGGGGATGATCCGCTTCCTCTACCGCCGCCCGCTCGACACGCTGCTGGCAACCTGGGGGCTGAGCCTGATCCTCCAGCAGGTCTTCCGCTCGGTCTTTGGCGCGCGCGAGGTCGGCGTGGTCCTGCCGGACTGGCTGATGGGCTCGGTCGCCGTCACCGACACCATCGAGGTGCCGATCAACGGCCTGTTCGTCATGGCCCTGACCATCGCCATCACCGTCGTCATCTACGCCGTGATGTTCCGCTCGCGCTGGGGCCAGGGCGTGCGGGCGGTGATGCAGAACCGCACGATGGCCGGCGCCGTCGGCATCAACACCGAGAAGGTCGACCGCTACACCTTCGGGCTCGGCTGCGGCATCGCCGGGGTGGCGGGCAGCGCCTTCACCATGGTCGGCTCGACCGGTCCGACCTCGGGCCAGCTCTACATCGTCGACACCTTCCTGGTGGTGGTGTTCGGCGGCGCCCAGAGCCTGATCGGCACCATCGCGTCGGCCTTCACCATCAGCCAGGCCCAGTCGACGATGGAGTTCTTCCTCAGCGGCTCGACCGCCAAGGTGCTGACGCTGCTGACCGTCGTCGTGATCCTGATGCTGCGCCCGCAGGGCCTGTTCGTCCTCAAAGTCCGCCGCTGAGGAGTCCTTCACCATGACGCGCAACCCTCAAAACGGTCTTCTCGGGCGCATCGACGGGGACGTCGCCGGCATCCTGCTGCTGGCCGCCCTGCTGGTGATCGTGCTGCCGCTGGGGCTCGACATCTTCCGGCTGAACATGGTCGGCAAGTACCTGACCTACGCCTTCGTGGCGCTCGGCCTCGTGCTGTGCTGGGGCAGCGCCGGCATCCTGTCGCTGGGGCAGGGCATCTTCTTCGGCATCGGCGGCTACTGCATGGCGATGTTCCTGAAGCTGGAGGCCTCCAGCCCCGAGGCGACGAAGATCCAGTCCACCCCCGGCATCCCCGACTTCATGGACTGGAACCAGCTCACGGCGCTGCCCTGGTTCTGGGAGCCGTTCCACAGCCTGACCTTCTCCATCGTCGCGGTGGTGGCGGTCCCGGCGCTGCTCGCCTTCATCGTCGGGCTGGCGATGTTCAAGCGGCGGGTCGGCGGCGTCTATTTCGCCATCATCACCCAGGCCTTTGCCGCCATCCTGACCATCCTGATCGTCGGCCAGCAGGGCTACACCGGCGGCATCAACGGCATCACCGACCTGCGCACGCTGAAGGGCTGGGACATCCGCACCGACGAGGCGAAGCTGGTCCTCTACTTCGTCAACGCCGCCCTGCTGATCGGCTGCATCCTGCTCTGCCTCTATGTCCGCCGCTCCAAGCTCGGGCGCATCCTGGTGGCGCTGCGCGACAAGGAGGACCGGGTCCGCTTCTCCGGCTACGATGTCGCCAACTTCAAGATCTTCGTCTTCTGCTTCGCCGCGGCGCTGTCGGCGGTGGGCGGCGCGATGTTCACGCTGCAGGTCGGCTTCATGTCGCCGTCCTTCGTCGGCATCGTGCCGTCGATCGAGATGGTCATCTACTGCGCGGTCGGCGGCCGGCTGTCGTTGCTGGGCGCGGTGTACGGCACGCTGCTGGTCAACTGGGCCAAGACGATGCTGTCGGAGAGCTTCCCGGAGCTGTGGCTGTTCGCCATGGGCGCCCTGTTCATCGGCGTGGTCATGGTGTTCCCCAACGGGCTGGCCGGGCTCTACCAGCAGTACATCGCCCCGCGGCTGCGCCGCCCGACCGTCGGCCGGGCCAAGATGCCGGGCACCGCGGCGCCGATCATCCCGCCCCACACCGCCGCCGACTGAGGAGGGACGGAGCATGGCCAACAACACCGATTACCTGCTGGCGGTCGAAGGGCTGACCGTGTCCTTCGACGGGTTCAAGGCGGTCAACGACCTGTCCTTCTACGTCGACAGCAACGAGATCCACGTCATCATCGGCCCCAACGGCGCCGGCAAGACCACGGTGCTCGACCTCATCTGCGGGCGGACCAAGGCGTCCGGCGGCTCCATCAAGTTCCGCAACAGGGAGCTGACCGCGATGAAGGAGCACCAGATCGTCACCGCCGGCGTCGGGCGCAAGTTCCAGAACCCGTCGATCTACGACGACCTGACGGTGTTCGAGAATCTGGAGATCTCCTACCCCCGTGGCCGCAGCGTGTTCGGCGCGCTCGCCTTCAAGCGCGACGCCGCGGTGCGCGACCGGGTGGCGGAGATCGCCGAGATGATCTTCCTGTCCGATCATCTCGACCAGCGCGCCGAGCATCTCAGCCACGGCCAGAAGCAGTGGCTGGAGATCGGCATGCTGCTGATCCAGGACCCCGAGCTGCTGATGCTCGACGAGCCGGTTGCCGGCATGAGCGTGAACGAGCGCAAGAAGACCGCCGAGCTGCTGAACCGCATCATCCAGAACCGCTCGGTGCTGGTGATCGAGCACGACATGAAGTTCGTCGAGGACATCGCCCACCGCGTCACCGTCCTGCACCAGGGCAGGATCCTGTCGGAAGGCAGCATGGAGCGGGTGAAGAACGATCCCAAGGTCGTCGAAGTCTATCTGGGCCATTGAGTCTATCCAGGCCATTGAGCGGGGGATCAAGAGATGCTGTCCGTCAATCAACTCCGCGTGTCCTACGGCGAGAGCGAGGTCCTGCACGGGCTGGACTTCACCGTGGCGCCCAACGAGATCGTCGCCATCATGGGCCGGAACGGCATGGGCAAGACGACGCTGATGAAGTCGCTGATGGGGATCGTGCCGGCGCGCTCCGGCGCCATCCGCATCGGCGGCGACGAGATCACCGGCCTGAAGAGCTACGAGCGGGTGGCGAAGGGCGTCGCCTATGTCCCGCAGGGGCGCATGATTTTCCCGACCATGACCGTGCAGGAGAACATCGAGACGGGGCTGAGCGTCCATGGCGGGCGCAGCGTGCCGGGGGACCTGTACGAGCTGTTCCCGGTGCTGCTGGAGATGAAGGGCCGGCGCGGCGGCAACCTGTCGGGCGGGCAGCAGCAGCAGCTCGCCATCGCCCGCGCGCTCGCCACCAAGCCGAAGGTGCTGCTGCTGGACGAGCCGACGGAGGGCATCCAGCCGTCGATCATCCGCGAGATGGCCCGCACCCTGCGCCGCATCCGCGACGAGAAGGGCCTCAGCATCATCGTGTCGGAGCAGGTGCTGAGCTTCGCGCTCGACATCGCCGACCGCGTGCTGGTGATCGAGAACGGCGAGATCGTCCATGAGGACAGCCGCGATCAGGTCGACGAGGCGAAGGTGGCGCGGCTGCTGTCGGTTTAGGGCGCGGCCAGGGATTGCCCCCTCCCTAACCCTCCCCCGCTTCGCAGGGGAGGGGACTTGGTTCTCCCTCCCCTGCGTCAGCGGGGGAGGGTCGGGGTGGGGGCACGCGCTGCCCGCACCCCACCTCTCCACCACAGAAGGATGCGCCATGACATCCGCAACGTCCGCGTCCACCGCCTGCGCCGTGGTCGCCCTGCTGACCGCCGTGGCGACGCCGCTGACCGGGTACCCCGCGGTGCCGACCGCCGGACTCGTCCTCTCGGCCGCGCTGGCCGCCGCCGCCGCCGCGCTGGCCCACCGCCAGGGCGCCGGACTCCGCCGGCTCGGCGAGCGGGCCGCCGCGCTGGCCGGCGATGCAAAGGGCGTGGGGAGCGATCCGCAACGCGACCTCGCCGCCGCCCTCGACCGCATCGCCGCCGCCGCCGAGGCCCGCGCCGCCCACGAGGCGCAGCGCGACGCCGAGCGCACGGCGACGGAGGAGCGCGCCGCCCGGCTGGAGGCGCTGACCCGCGACTTCGAAGGCAAGGTCGGCCGGCTGGTGCAGACCGTCTCCTCGGCGGCCGGCGAGATGACCGACACCGCCACCGCGATGAGCGGCACCGCCGAGCGCAGCAACCGGCTGTCGGCGGCGATGTCGCAGTCCTCGGCCCAGGCGTCGATGAACGTCCAGACCGTGGCGACGGCGACCGAGGAGCTGTCGGCCTCGATCCAGGAGATCGGGCGGCAGGTCGCCTCCTCGGCGGCCATCGCCGGCAAGGCCGTCGCCGACACCCGCCGCACCGACGCGGTGGTGCAGAGCCTCGCCGACAGCGCCGCGCGGATCGGGCAGGTGGTCGGGCTGATCCACGGCATCGCCGGGCAGACCAACCTGCTGGCGCTGAACGCGACCATCGAGGCGGCGCGGGCGGGGGAGGCCGGCAAGGGCTTCGCCGTCGTCGCCAGCGAGGTCAAGACGCTGGCCAACCAGACCGCCAAGGCGACGGAGGACATCTCCACCCAGGTCGGCGCCATCCAGTCGGCCACGGCCGAGGCGGTGGAGGCGATCCGCGCCATCGCCGGGACCATCGCCGAGATCAACGAGATCGCCTCGGCCATCGCCGCCGCCGTCGAGCAGCAGGGGGCGGCCACCCGCGAGATCGCCCGCAACGTCCAGGAGGCGGCGCGCGGCACCGAGAGCGTGGCCTCCAACATCGTCGGCGTGTCGGACGCCGCGTCCGACACCGGCATGGCGGCCGGGCAGGTGCTGGGCGCCGCCTCCCAGGTCGCCGGCCACGCCGACGAGCTGAGCCGCGAGGTCAACAATTTCCTGGCGGAGGTCAGCCTGCAATCGGCGCTGCGCCGCCGCGCCTCGGTGGCCGGGCGCCTGATGGCGGCGGGCACGGTGCGGCGCGTCCAGGGCCTGGCGCCGGGCGCACCGGCGACCGCGGCGGTCAACAAGAGCGGCATCGCCGTCACCGACGAGGCGGTGAAGGTCGGCATCCTCCATTCCGCCACCGGCACCATGGCGCTGAGCGAGGGCGGGTCGATCCAGGCGGAGATGCTGGCGATCCAGCAGATCAACGAGGCCGGCGGCGTGCTGGGTCGGCGGATCGAGATCGTGCAGGAGGACGGCGCCAGCGACTGGCCGACCTTCGCCGCCCGCGCCGACACGCTGCTGGCGCAGGACAAGGTGGCGGCGATCTTCGGCTGCTGGACCTCGGCCTCGCGCAAGGAGGTGCTGCCGGTCCTGGAGAAGCGCAACGGCCTGCTCTACTACCCGACCTTCTACGAGGGGCTGGAGCAATCCCGCCACGTCATCTACACCGGGCAGGAGGCGACCCAGCAGATCCTCGCCGGGCTGGACTGGGTGATGCGGGAGAAGGGGGCGAAAAGCTTCTTCCTCGTCGGGTCGGACTACATCTGGCCGCGCGCTTCCAACGCCATCGCGCGGCGCCACATCGAGGCCAAGGGCTGCCGCGTCGTCGGCGAGGACTACGCCGAACTCGGCGACACCCGCTTCGAGAGCATCGTCGCGCGCATCAAGGCGGCCAGGCCCGACGTCGTCTACGCCATCGTCGTCGGCGGCTCGAACGTCGCCTTCTACAAGCAGCTCAAGGCCGCCGGGATCGAGCTGGACCGCCAGATCCTGATGACCAACAGCGTCACCGAGGACGAGATGATGGGCATCGGCGGCGACTACATCGCCGGGGCCTTCACCTGCGCCAAGTATTTCCAGAACCTGGAACTGCCGGCCAACCGCGCCTTCGTCGCCGCCTTCAAGGCGATGTGGGGAGCGGACAGCGTCATCGGCGACGTCACCCACAACGCCTATCTCGGCCCCTGGCTGTGGAAGCTGGCGGTCGAAAAGGCCGGCAGCTTCGACGTGGCGCGCGTCGTCGCCGCCTCGCCCGGCATCGAGTTCGCCGGAGCGCCGGCCGGGCCGCTGCGCATCCACGAGAACCATCACCTGTGGACCCGCACCCGCATCGGCCGCGCCCGGCGCGACGGCCAGTTCGACGTGGTCTTCGAGACCCGGGACCTGATCGAGCCGAACCCCTTCCCGGACGGCTTCCGGGAACTGGCGGCGTAAGGGCCGCCCAAAGCCCCCTCTCCCGCGAAGCGGGGGAGGGCCGGGGAGGGGGCTCGCAGCAACCACTCCTTCGTCACCCATCAGTCCACCAATAAGGAAGAGCAAACCATGGCTGACACCCTGATCAAGGCCGACCTGTCGCAGTCTCCCTACGAGAACGACATGATCCACAACCGCTGGCATCCGGACATCCCGATGGCGGTGACGGTGAAGCCGGGCGACGACTTCATCCTGGAATGCTACGACTGGACCGGCGGCCAGATCAAAAACGACGACGATGCCGCCGACGTGCGCGACGTTGATCTCAGCCAGGTGCATTTCCTGTCCGGCCCGGTCGGGGTCGAGGGGGCGGAGCCGGGCGACCTGCTGGTCGTCGACCTGCTGGACATCGGCGCCTTCCCGCAGCAGCAATGGGGCTTCAACGGCTTCTTCTCCAAGCAGAACGGCGGCGGCTTCCTGACCGAGCATTTCCCGCTGGCCCAGAAGTCGATCTGGGACTTCGAAGGCATGTTCACCAAGTCGCGCCACATTCCCGGCGTGCGCTTCGCCGGGCTGATCCATCCCGGCCTGATCGGCTGCCTGCCGTCGCACGATCTGCTGGCCAAGTGGAACAAGCGCGAGCAGGCGTTGATCGACACCAATCCGACCCGCGTCCCCGGCCTCGCCAACCCGCCCTACGCGCCGACCGCCCACATGGGCCGGCTGAAGGGCGAGGCCCGCGACAAGGCGGCGGCGGAGGGCGCGCGCACCGTGCCGCCGCGCGAGCATGGCGGCAATTGCGACATCAAGGACCTGTCGCGCGGCTCGCGCATCTATTTCCCGGTCTATGTGAAGGGCGCCGGCCTGTCGATGGGCGACCTGCATTTCAGCCAGGGCGACGGCGAGATCACCTTCTGCGGCGCCATCGAAATGGCCGGCTGGGCGCATCTCAAGGTCAACCTGATCAAGGACGGCATGGCGAAGTACGGGATCAAGAACCCGATCTTCAAGCCGAGCCCGATCGTCCCGACCTACAACGATTACCTGATCTTCGAGGGCATCTCCGTCGACGAGGCGGGCGAGCAGCATTACCTGGACGTCCATGTCGCCTACCGGCAGGCCTGCCTCAACGCCATCGAGTATCTGAAGAAGTTCGGCTACTCCGGCGCCCAGGCCTATTCGATCCTCGGCACGGCGCCGGTGCAGGGCCACATCAGCGGCGTGGTCGACGTGCCGAACGCCTGCGCGACCCTGTTCCTGCCGACGCAGATCTTCGACTTCGACATCACCCCGAACGCCGACGGTCCGACGAAGTTCATCAAAGGCGACGTCGACATGCCGATCGCCCAGGACCGCGTGTAACGAGACCGATCAAGGAAGAAGGTGGAGGCCGCGCCATGCCGATGTACGATTACGAGTGCCCGACCTGCGGCGATTTCACGGGAATGCGGCCGATGGCGGAAAGCGGCCTGCCGCAGCCGTGCCCCGATTGCGGGGCGCCGTCGCCGCGGGTGATCCGCATGGCGCCGGCCTTCTCCGCGCTGTCGGCCGCCACCCGGACGGCGCACACCACCAACGAACGCAGCGCCGACCGGCCCAAGCTGTTGTCGGAGGTCGGGCCGAAGCACAAGCACGGGCCGGGCTGCGGCTGCTGCGGTGGCGGCGGCAAGAAGGGACGGTCGGTGCTCCGCACCCCCGACGGGGCGAAGGGGTTCCCGACGGCACGGCCGTGGATGATCAGCCACTGACACCTCCGTAACCTCCACCATCGAACGGCCCGCCTCTCCCGAGGCGGGCCGTTTGCTTTTCCGGGTCCGGAATCCGAAGGGGCCCTGCGCCAATCGTCCGCTTCCCCAACATCGCTGTTGACCGAAGCTGTATTATCGATCATACAGATTCCTGTCTTATAGAGAGACAGACACCGGTTTCCAGCGAGAGGGAGGCGGGGCACTGTGAAGTCGTCGGTTGAACCGCTGAAGGCGCGCAGGATCTATCTGCTGCTGCGCGACCGCATCGTCGCCGGCGACCTGCCGCCGGGCGGGCGCCTGCCGGGGGAACCGGCGCTGGCCACCGAGCACGCGGTGTCGCGGGTGACCGTGCGCCGGGCGCTCGACCTGCTGGAGAAGGAAGGGCTGGTGCAGCGCAAGGCCGGCTCCGGCACCTTCGTCCATGACAGCCGCGCGGTCCGTCCCATCGTCGCCGACCTCTCCAACGTGCTGTCGCACCTGATCGACATGGGGCGCAGCACCGACGTGAAGCTGCTCTCCTTCGGCTACGTCGCGCCGCCGGAGGCCATCGCCGAAAGCCTGGGCCTGAAGCCGGGCGAGCGGGTGCAGCGGTCGGTGCGCGTCCGGCTGATCGACGGGGAGCCCTTCTCCTACCTGACCACCCATGTGCCGGAATGGCTCGGCCTGACCTATTCGGAGGCGGAGCTGGCGGCGCGCCCGCTGCTGGAGCTGATCGAGCGGTCGGGCGTGAAGACCGAGCGCGCCACCCAGGCGATCAACGCCACGCTGGCCGGGCCGGAGGCGGCGGCGGCGCTCGATCTGGAGATCGGCTCGCCGCTGCTGACGCTGACCCGCATCGTGCACGACCCGTCCGGCCGCGGGGTGGAGCATCTGCACGCGCTGTACCGGCCCGATCGCTACAGCTTCCACATGGATCTGGTGCGCATCGGCGACGACGGGGAACGGCGCTGGAGTCCGGCGCTGGGCCGGCCGCGCGTCCCCGACAAAACCAAGGCCAGCAAAGCCAAGGCCGAGAAGACCAAGGCCGACAAGAACAAAGCGGGCGAAAAGCCCACCCGCGGCTCGCGGGCCATCAAGCAGAGGAGTTGAGCGTTATGGGACGTTCGGTTCAGGACTCCGCACTTTCCGGCATCTCCCGCCGCACGGTGCTCAAGGCGGGAGCCGCGGCGGCCGCCTTCGTGACGGTGCCGGTGGCCGCCCCGTCGATTCTGCGGGCGCAGACCCCGGCCGTGAAGATCGGCATCCTCCAGCCGGTGACCGGCGCGCTCGCCCATGACGGCGACCTCGGCCGGCTCGGCGCCGAGATGGCGATCAACGAGATCAACGCCGCGGGCGGCCTCAAGGCGCTGGGCGGCGCCAAGATCGAGATGGTCTTCGGCGACGCCCGCTCCACGCCGGAGGCCGGCACGCAGGAGGTCGAGCGCATGCAGGCCGAGGGCGTGTGCGCCATCGTCGGCGGCTTCGCCAGCCCGATCTGCCTCGCCGCCTCGCAGGCGGCGGCGCGCTACGATCTGCCCTATCTGGTCGATGTCGGCGTGTCGGACCAGATCATGGCGCGCGGCCTGACCAACACCTTCCGCTTCAGCCCCGGCTTCGGCAAGGTCACCCAGGTCGCGCTCGACAACCTGACCAAGATCAACGAGCTGGCCGGCAAGCCGGCGAAGACCGTCGTGCTGGTGCATGAGGACGGCCTGTTCGGCTCCGGCCTCGCCAAGCTGCTGCAGACCGAGCTGCCCAAGCGCGGCTTCGAGATCCTGGAGACCATCGCCCATCCGACCCCGGCGCGCGACATGTCCAACGTGGCGCTGCGCATCCGCTCGCTGAACCCGGACTTGGTCATCCCGTCCAACTACTACGGCGAATTCGTACTGCTCGCCCGCACCATGCAGCAGCAGCGCATCAAGCCGAAGGGCGTCTACGCGATCCTCGGCGGCGCGGCGTCGAACGGGCGCTTCGTCAAGGAATTCCCGCAGGCGGCGCAGAACGTCATCGACTGCAACCACTGGCACGACCCGCAGAATCCGCAGGCCCAGGCGCTGCGCAAGGCGGTGCAGGCCCAGGGCAAGTCCTTCGCCTACAACGTCCCGCTGAACTATTCGAACCTGCTGCTGCTCGCCGACGCCATCGAACGCGCCGGTTCCGCCGACCGCAAGAAGATCATCGAGGCGCTGAACGGCTCCACCTTCGCCGGTCACATCATGCCCTACGGCCCGACGAAGTTCGTGAACGGCCAGAACGAGGGCGCCACCCCGATCAACACGCAGATCCAGGGCGAGGACATCAAGGTGATCTTCCCCGAGTACTTCGCGGAGGCGAAGGCCAACTTCCCGGCGGCGTAACCCGTCCCGTCGCCTTCGCACCTCCCGCATTTCCCCGCCCGTCCCGCGGCGCCGCGCAGCGGCCGCCCGGTCGGGCGGGGGGAACCATTTCCCTCATGCGCGGGCTGCCATGTATTCACCTCAGATCATCCTGGAAGCGGCGCTGAACGGGCTGATGACCGGCGCGGTCTACGCGCTGATCGCCCTCGGCCTGACGCTGATCTACGGCGTGCTCCACATCATCAACTTCGCCCACGGCGCGCTGCTGACCTGCGCGATGTTCGCCGTCTGGGTCGCCTGGGCCTGGCTCGGCCTCGACCCCTATCTGGTGATCGTGCCCCTGGTGCCGCTGATGTTCGTGCTGGGCTACGGGCTGCAGCGCTTCGTCATCGGGCCGGCCAGCCACGGCGACGACGGCAACATCCTGCTGGTCACGCTCGGCCTGTCGATCGTGCTGGAGAATGTGCTGCTGGCGCTGTTCCAGTCGGACACCCGCACGCTCGACACCGATTATTCGTTCCAGGTGGTCGCTCTGGGGCCGTTGCTGCTCTCCTACCCGCGGGTGATCGGGCTGGGGGTGGCGGTGGTGGTGACCGGGCTGCTCTGGCTCGTGCTGAACCGCACCGACACCGGCAAGGCGATCCGCGCCGTCGCCAAGGAGAAGCTGGGCGCCAATCTGGTCGGCATCGACGTGCCGCACGTCTACGCCGTCACCTTCGGGCTGGGCTGCGCCTGCCTCGCCGTGGCCGCCGCGCTGCTGATGCCGACCTTCTACGTCAACCCGCGCATCGGCAGCGCCTTCGTGCTGGTCGCCTTCACCGTTGTGGTGCTGGGCGGCATGGGCTCGCTCCCCGGCGCGCTGCTGGGCGGCCTGTTCATTGGCGTGGTGGAGAGCCTGTGCGGCCTGCTGCTGGGCGACAGCCTGGGGCAGATCGGCATCTTCCTGATCTTCATCGCCGTGCTGCTGGTGCGGCCGACCGGCCTGTTCGGAGCCAAGGCATGACCGCGCGCGACCTGATCCCGATCGCCGTCCTGGCCGTCCTCGCCGCGCTGCTGCCGCTGGTGGTGACGTCCAGCCCGGTGATGAACTTCCTCGTCTTCACGCTGATCGTGACGCTGGGCGCGCAGGGCTGGAACATCCTGGGCGGCTTCGGCGGCCAGTTCAGCTTCGGCCACGCCGCCTTCTTCGGCACCGGCGCCTATGTGACGGCGATCCTGCAACTGCGCTACGGCGTCAACGCCTGGGCCGGGCTGCTGGCGGCGATGGCGGCGGGGGCGGCGGTCGCCTGGACCATCGGCTTCCTCAGCTTCCGCTCCGGCCTGCGCGGCTCCTACTTCGCGCTGGTGACGCTGGCCTTCGCCGAGGTGTTCCGCATCCTCGCCAACGCCGCCTCCTTCACCGGCGGCGCCGCCGGCCTGCTGATCAAGCTGGACGTCCATCCCGCCAACCTGCAATTCGCCGACCGCGCGGTCTTCTATTGGCTGGTCCTGGCCTTCGTCACCGGGGTGCTGCTGCTGACGCGCTGGATCCAGCGCTCCCGCTTCGGCGCGCAGCTCGTCGCGGTGCGCGAGAACGAGGACGCGGCCAAGGCGCTGGGCGTCGACTCGCTCAAGGTGAAGCTGCGCGCCATCGCCCTGTCGGGCGCGGTGACGGCGCTGTCCGGCTGCCTCTACGCCCAGTATTTCCTCTACATCGACGCCCACATCGCCTACGGCAGCTGGATCTCGGTGGAACTGCTGCTCGCCCCGATCATCGGCGGCGTCGGCACCGTCTTCGGGCCGGTGGTGGGCGCCCTGACCCTGCACGGGCTGGGCGAACTCGCCAAGCAGTTCGCCGGCCGCATCCCCGGCATCGACCTGATCGTCTTCGGCAGCGTTCTGGTGCTGGCCGTCGCCTTCGCCCGCGGCGGCATCCTGGGCCTGCTGGAGCGGCTGCGCGACCGTGGGCGCGGGCTGGTGGCGCGCGGCGCCAAGGAGGTTTCCCATGCTGGCCGTTGAGTGCGTGTCCAAGCGCTTCGGCGGGCTGATGGCGGTGGACAACGCCTCGCTCGCGCTGGAGCCGGGCGGCATCGTCGGCCTGATCGGGCCGAACGGCGCCGGCAAGACCACGCTGTTCTCGATGATCTCCGGCTTCGTCGCGCCGAGCGACGGGCGGATCCTGTTCGAGGGCACCGACATCACCGGCGAGGAGCCGCACCGCCGCGCCGAACGCGGCATCGGCCGCACCTTCCAGATCGTCCAGCCCTTCGCCGGGCTGACGGTGTGCGAGAACATCGCGGTCGGCGCCTATCTGCGCCACGCCAAGCGCGCCGACGCCATCGCCAAGGCGCGCGAGGTGGCCCGCCGGGTCGGGCTGGCGGCCGAGCTGGACCGGCCGGCCGGCGGCCTGACGGTGGCCGGCCGCAAGCGGCTGGAACTGGCCCGCGCGCTCGCCACCGAGCCGAAGCTGCTGCTGCTGGACGAGGTGCTGGCCGGCCTGAACCCGTCGGAGATCCGCGACATCATCCCGGTGATCCGGGGCATCCGCGACGAAGGGGTGACGATCCTGATGATCGAACACGTCATGCAGGCGGTGATGAACCTGTGCGAGCGCGTCTATGTGCTGGCGCAGGGCCGCATGATCGCCGAGGGCAGGCCCGCCGCCGTCTGCGCCGACCCCCGCGTGATCGAGGCCTATCTCGGCCACGGCGCCGCCGCCCGCCTGAACGCGGAGGGGGCGGCCCATGGCTGAGGCGCTTCTGAGCATAGAGGGACTGAAGACCGGCTACGGCGCCACCGAGGTGCTGCGCGGCATCGACATGGCCGTGCTGGACGGCGAGATCGTCACGGTCCTCGGCTCCAACGGCGTCGGCAAGACGACGCTGAACAAGGTGCTGTCGGGCGTGCTGCCGCCCTGGGCGGGCGAGATCCGCTTCGCCGGCAAGCGCATCGACGGCCGCTCCGCCGCGCGCATCGTGGAGGAGGGACTGATCCAGGTGCCGGAAGGCCGCAAGATCTTTCCCAACCTGTCGATCCGCGAGAATCTGGAGCTGGGCAGCTACCGGCGCGGCAAGCCGAACCGGGCGCGGAACCTGGAGCGCATCTTCGCCACCTTCCCCCGCCTGAAGGAGCGCGAGGGCCAGCTCGCCGGCACGCTGTCGGGCGGCGAGCAGCAGATGCTCGCCATCGGGCGCGGCATGATGGCCGAACCCCTCCTGCTGATCCTCGACGAGCCGTCGCTCGGCCTGTCGCCGCTGGTGGTGGAGGAGATGTTCGGGCTGATCCGCAAGCTGAACGCGGGCGGGCTGGCGATCCTGCTGGTCGAACAGAACGTCGTCCAGTCGCTGGAGGTCGCCCGCCGGGCCTACATCCTCGAAAACGGCGTCTTCGCGCTGTCGGGACCGTCCGACGAGATCGCGCGCGACCCCGAATTGAAACGCACCTATCTCGGCCTCTGAGGGGCCGTCCGCTCGGGAGCGGTGACATGACAAGCCTGTCCTTTGACGTCAAGCCGGCGAGCGCGCTGCTCGCCGCCGCCCGGCCGTCCTGGCTCGACCGTTGGGGCACCTTTGCCGCCGGCCTGACCTTCGCCGACCTGCCGGCCCCGGTGGTGGAGCGGGCGAAGCTGGTGCTGCTGGACTGCGTCGGCGTGATCGTCGCCGGCATGCAGGAACCGGAATGCCGCGCGCTCGCCGCCCGCCTCGCCGAAACCGGCGGTCCCGGCGGCCCTGGCGCTGATTGCCCGGCCATCGGCGCGGGGCGCGGGTTCGCCGCCGGGTCCGCCGCCTTCCTCAACGGCGTGGCCGGAACCATGCTGGAGCTGGACGAGGGCAACCAGTACGCCCGCGGCCATCCGGCGATCCACGTCGTGCCGGCCCTCCTCGCCGCCGGCCCGCGCCGGAAGGCGACGGGCGCCGACCTGCTGACCGCGCTGGCGCTCGGCTACGAGATCGGGTCACGCATCGGCATCGCCGCCAAGCTGCTGGTCACCACCCACCCGCACGGCACCTGGGGCACGGCGGGGGCGGCGCTGGCCGTCGCCCACCTGAACCGCGCCGACGCGGCGATGATGATCGAGACGCTCAACATCGCCTCCACCCTCGGCCTCGCCACCAGCCGGCGGACGATGCTGGAGGGCGGCACGGTGCGCAACGCCTACGCCGGACTGTCGAACCAGCTCGGCCTGACCGCCTGGGATCTGGCGGCGAGCGGCTTCGTCGGCGAGACCGACGGGGTGGGCAGCGTGTTCGGCGGCGTCATCGCCACCGACTTCCGCCCGGAGCTGATGGTGGAGGAGCTGGGGACGCGCTGGGAGATCGCCCGCAACTACTTCAAGCGCCACGCCGCCTGCCGCTACACCCACGGCGCGCTCGACGCGCTGGGCGACATCGTGGCGCGTGCCGGCGGGCGGATCGACCC
The DNA here is from genome assembly GCF_003119115.1 of Azospirillum sp. TSH58. Lineage (NCBI taxonomy): Bacteria > Pseudomonadati > Pseudomonadota > Alphaproteobacteria > Rhodospirillales > Azospirillaceae > Azospirillum > Azospirillum sp. TSH58. The sequence continues at coordinate 305,726 of NZ_CP022367.1, read as the reverse complement.
GGCGGAGGTCGCGGCCATCGAGGTCGACACCTATGTCTGGGCCGCCCAGCTCGACGGGCCCGAGCCGAAGAACATGCTGGCGGCGAAATTCTCGCTGCCCTTCGCGCTGGCGACCTTCCTCGCCAACGGCGCCGCCACCCCCGACGCCTTCCGCGACGGCGCCCGCCAGGACGCGGCGACCCGCGAGCTTGCCCGACGGGTGACCGTTCGCGAGGACCGCGGCCTGACCGCCCGCCTTCCCGGCCTGCGCCCGGCCCGCGTCCGCCTGACCCTGGCCGACGGCCGGCGCTTCGAGGCGGAGGCGCTGACCAACAAGGGCGACACCGAGGACCCCTACAGCCCGGACGAGGTGCGCGCCAAGTTCGCCGACCTCGCCGGTCCGGTCTGGGGCGCCTCCCACGCCGCCGCCATTGCCGACTGCGTCGCGTCGATCGACCGCGCGGCCGACCTTTCAACCCTGACCCGGCTTCTGTCGGCGCCCGCCGCCGCCGGGGGGAGCGTCTGAGATGACCCGACCCGATCTCACCTTCAAACACCGGCTCGCCGAGGACCGCGTCGTCCTGGCTCCCGGCGTCTACGACGCCTTCACCGCCTCGCTGGCGGCGGCGGCGGGGTTCGAGGCGCTGTACCTGTCGGGCGCTGCCATCGCCTACACCCGGCTCGGCCGGCCCGACATCGGGCTGGTCTCGGTCAGCGAGGTGGCGGACACCATCGCGCTGGTGCGCGACCGCGTGCCGACGCCGCTGGTGGTGGACGCCGACACCGGCTACGGCAACGCTCTCAACGTGCAGCGCACCGTGCGCATGTTCGAGCGCGCCGGCGCCACCGCCCTGCAGCTTGAGGACCAGAGCTTCCCCAAGCGCTGCGGCCACCTGACCGACAAGGCGGTGATTCCGGCTGGCGAGATGGCCGGCAAGATCAAGGCGGCGGTCGACGCCCGGACCAGCGAGGGCACGCTGATCATCGCCCGCACCGACGCGGTGGCGGTGGAGGGCGTCCCGGCGGCGCTCGACCGCGCCCGCCTCTATGTCGAGGCCGGCGCCGACGTGCTGTTCGTCGAGGCGCCCAAGAGCCGCGAGCAGCTTTCCGCCATCGCCACCGATCTCGGCGGCATCCGCCCGCTGCTGGCGAATATGGTCGAGGGCGGGCAGACCCCGATCAGCTCCGCCGCCGATCTCGGCGACCTCGGCTACCGGCTGGTGATCTTCCCCGGCGGCATCGTGCGGGCGCTGGCCCGGCAGGCGCAGGACTATTACGCCTCGCTGGCGGCCCACGGCACCACCCAGCCCTTCCGCGACCGCATGTTCGACTTCAACGCGCTGAACGATCTCATCGGCACGCCGGAGATGCTGGCGCTCGGCGAAACCTACAAGGACTTCACCTCCGCCAAGCGGGAGGACGCGGCATGACCACCCAGAAAACCACCACGATCGACCCCGTCACGCTGGCCGTCCTGAAGGGCCGGCTGGAGCAGATCGCCGACGAGATGGACGCGACGCTCTACCGCTCCGCCTTCAACCCGATCATCGCCGAGGCGCGCGACGCCTGCCACGGCCTCTACCACGCCGAGACCGGCGCCACGCTGGTGCAGGGCACCAACGGACTGCCGATCTTCGTCGGCGCCATGGCCTTCGCGGTCAAGGCGGTGATCGACAAGGTGGCGCGGGAGGGCGACCTGCACCCCGACGACATCTTCCTGTTCAACGACCCCTACGACGGCGGCACCCACCTGAACGATTTCCGGCTGGTGCGGCCGATCTTCCGCCAGGGGCAATTGTTCTGCTGGATGGCGTCGGTCGGCCACTGGCTCGATATCGGCGGGAACGTGCCGGGCAACTTCAACGCGCGGGCCACCGACAGCTTCCAGGAGGGCGTGCGCTTCCCGCCGGTGAAGCTGGTCAAGGCCGGGGTGATGAACCACGACCTGCTGGCGATCCTCGCCGCCAACTCCCGCGTTCCGGTGTCGAACTACGGCGACCTGAACGGGCAGCTCAACGCGCTCGACCTCGGCGTGCGCCGCCTGACCGAGCTGCTGGACGAGCATGGCGAGGACACCGTCGCCGCCGCCTTCGACGCCTTCACCGCGCGGGCCGAGGCGCTGATGCGCAGCGCCCTGTCCAAGCTGCCCGACGGCACCTACAGCTTCGAGGACTATCTCGACAACGACGGCATCACGTCGGAGAAGCTGCGGATCGCGCTCGACCTGACCATCACGGGCGACCGGATGGTGCTGGACTTCTCCCGCTCCGCCGCACCCTGCGCCGGGCCGCTCAACATCGCCTATTCCACGGCGGTGGCCTGCTGCTACGTCGCGCTGAAGCATGTCTTCACCGACGTGCCGGCCAACGCCGGCTGCCTCAACCCGATCACATTCGTCATCCCCGAGACGACCCTGCTGGCGGTGAAGCCGCCCAAGCCGGTCGGCGGCTACACCGAGACCATCCTGCGCGTCATCGGCGTGGTGTTCGGCGCGCTGGCCCTGGCCGATCCGGCCCGCGCCACCGCCGCGCCCTTCGGCACCATCAACGCGCTGTCGCTGGCCGGACACCGTCCGGACGGCTCGCGCTGGGTGATGTTCTCCTTCTTCGGCGGCGGCCTGGGCGGCAACCCGGAGAGCGACGGGCTGAACCACGCCAACAACCCGATCTCCACCGCCACCATCCCGCCGGTGGAAATCCTGGAGGCGGCCTATCCGGTGATGTTCACCCAATGGGCGCTACGCCCGGATTCCGCCGGGGCCGGCCTGCACCGCGGCGGGCTGGGGGCGGTCTACGAGATCGAGGCGCTGACCGCCGCCGACGTCTTCCTGCTGGGCGAGCGCGGCGTCTTCGCGCCCTTCGGGGTGGCCGGCGGCACGCCCGCCGCGCTGAACCGCTTCACCTGGCAGAGCGACGAGGGCGAGAAATCGCCGCCGCTCGCCTCCAAGGTCACCGACGTGAAGATCCGCGACGGCCAGCGCGTGCGGCTGGAGACTCCCGGCGGCGGTGGCTGGGGCGACCCGCGCCGCCGCGACGCGGAGGCCGTGGCCCGCGACGTGCGGCTCGGCTACCTCGGCCGCGAGGCGGCGCGCAGCGCCTACGGCGTGGCGCTGACCGACGACGGCGCGCTCGACATCGCCGCCACCGCGGCGCTCCGCGAATCCTCCGCCGCCTGACGAATTCGGGACCAAGATCATGAGCACGAGCAACGCCACTCCGCGCGGTGCCATCGTCGGCGTCGATGTCGGCGGCACCTTCACCGACCTGTTCCATTACGACGAGGCGCGCGGCAGCTTCCGCACCGCCAAGGTCCCGTCCAACCGCGGCGACGAGGCGGTCGGCTTCCTCGCCGGGTTGCAGAGCTTCGGCGCGGTCGCCGAGCTGGGCTCCATCGTCCACGGCACCACCGTCGGCACCAACGCGCTGCTGGAGCGCAAGGGCGCCAAGGTCGGCCTCATCACCACCGCCGGCTTCCGCGACGTGCTGGAGATGCGCCGCCGCGATCGCCGCCAGACCTGGGGCCTGTGGGGCGACTTCGTCCCCGTGGTCGACCGCGACATGCGGCTGGAGGTGGCCGAGCGCACGCTGGCCGACGGCACCGTCCGCGCCGCCGTCGATCCGGAGGAGGTGCGCGCTTGCGCCCGCCGTCTGGCAGACATGGGGGCGGAGGCGCTGGCCATCGTCTTCATCAACGCCTACGCCAATCCGGCCAACGAGCTGGCGGCGCTGGAGGCGGCGCGCGAGGTGTGGCCCAACGCCAACCTCGAATGCTCGTCGCGCATCTTGCCGGAAATCCGCGAGTTCGAGCGCACCTCGACCACCGCGCTCAACGCCTATCTCCAGCCGGTGGTCGGCAGCTACCTCGCCAAGCTCGACAACGCGCTGGCGGGGGAGGGGTTCGGCGGGCGCTTCCACATCGTCCAGTCGAACGGCGGCGTCATGTCCACCGACACCGCCCGGCGCCTGCCGGTGCGCACCGCCTTGTCCGGACCGGCGGCCGGCGTCATCGCCGCCGCAGCGATCTCCAAGGCGGCGGGCTTCCCCAACGTCATCACCGGCGACCTCGGCGGCACCAGCTTCGACGTGTCGCTGGTGGTGGAGGGGCAGACCATGCTGGCCGCCCAGACCACCATCGACTTCGGCCTGGTCGTCCGCACCCCGATGATCGAGATCACCACCATCGGCGCCGGCGGCGGCTCCATCGCCGGGGTCGATCCCGGCGGCATGCTCCAGGTCGGGCCGGAGAGCGCCGGCTCGCGGCCGGGGCCGGTCTGCTACGGCCAGGGCAACACCCGCCCGACGCTGACCGACGCCAACGTGCTGCTCGGCCGCATCAACGCGGAGCGTCCGATCGGCGGCAAGCTTGCCCGGCTCGACGTCGACGCCGCCCGCACCGCCATTGCCACCCACGTCGCCGAGCCGCTGGGCCTCGACGTCATGGCGGCGGCGGAGGCGGTGGTGCGCATCGCCAACAGCAAGATGGCCGGCGCCATCCGCCTCGTCTCCATCGAGCGCGGCCACGACCCGGCCAAGTTCGCCGCGGTGCCCTTCGGTGGCGGCGGCGCGCTGCATGTCGGCGCGCTGATCAAGGAGGTCGGGCTGAAGGCGGCGCTGGTGCCGCGCTTCCCCGGCGTGACCTCGGCGCTCGGCTGCGTCATCGCCGACATCCGCCACGATCAGGTGCAGACGGTCAACCTGCCGCTGGCCGGCATCGATGCCGCGTCGCTCGACCGCCGCATGGTGGAGGAGGCGACCGCCGCCCGCGCCGTCGTGGAATCCGCCGGCCTCAGCGTCGAGCGCATCGACCTCGTCTTCGAACTCGACATGCACTACATCGGCCAGACCCACACGGTCGCCGTGCCGCTGCCGGTGACGGTCGAGAGCGGGACCACGGGCGTCGACGAGGAGACCATCCGCGCCGCCTTCGAGCGCGCCTATCAGGCCTCCTTCAGCCGGCTGCTGCCGGGCGTCGGCGCCAAGATTGTCAATTTGCGCACCGCCGCCATCGGCCGCCGCCCGCATTTCGACCTCGCCGCGCTGGCTCCGGCCGCCGGTACGACGGTGGAGGGCGCCTACACCGGCGCGCGGCCCGTCTGGTTCGACGGGGCGTGGCACGAGACGGCGGTCTACAACCGCCTCGACCTGCCGGTCGGCGCGCTTATCCAGGGACCGGCCATCCTGGAGCAGCCCGACGCCACCACCGTCATCGACCCCGACCTCAGCGCCCGCGTCGACGGTTACGGCAACGTCATCGTGGAAAGGAGCGCCCAATGAGCGCCACCGCCATTCCCATGGAGCGAACCGCGCTGCTGGTCTGCGACCTGCAGAACGATTTCCTGCACGCCGAGGGGGCCTACGGCCGCGCCGGCCAGACCGCGCCGGAGATACTGGCCCTGCCGGAGCGGGTGAAGCCGCTGGCCGACCTGTTGCGGTCGCGCGGCGGCTGGGTGATCTCGACCAACTTCACCCTGGTTCCCGGCCGCGGCGGCGAGCCGATGATCTCCCCCCACCTGAAGGCGTTGCGCCCCTTCCTGGCGAAGGGCGACTTCCAGCCGGGAGGCTGGGGGCACCGCACGGTGGACACGCTCCAGCCCGTCGATGTCGAGGTGGAGAAGATCGCCTATTCCGCCTTCTACATGTCGCGGCTGGAGTGGGTGCTGCGCAAATGCGGGGTGGAGCGGCTGCTGGTCTGCGGCATCGTCACCAACGGCGGCGTCGCCTCCACCGTGCGCGACGCCCATGTCCGCG
>NZ_CP022366.1:480000-660876 GCF_003119115.1 Azospirillum sp. TSH58 | reverse complement strand
AGGAAATGTTGGGGTGCAAGGGGAGGGGATCGGATGCGGCGCCTGCCATCGCTGAACGCCCTGCGGGCGTTCGAGGCCGCGGCCCGCCACGGCAGCTTCACCGGGGCGGCGGGCGAGCTGAACGTCTCGCAGGCCGCGGTCAGCCGCATGGTCCGCCTGCTGGAGGAGCGGATGGGCTTCCCGCTGTTCGAGCGGCGGGCCAACGCGCTGGAGCTGACCGACCGCGGGCGGGCGCTGCAACCCGGCCTGACCGGCGCCTTCGACGCGATCGCCGAGAGCGTGGAGCGGGTCGCCGCCATGCGCGACGGCCCGGTGCTGACTCTGGGGGTGGGCGCCACCTTCGCGGTGCGCTGGCTGATCCCGCGCCTGTCAGCCTTCCATGAGAGCCACCCCGACGTGGAGGTGCGCATCGCCACCGGGGTGCCGGCGCGCCGATCCGCGAGGACTGGACCTGCGCCCTGCTGCTGGGCGACGGGCATTGGCCGGGCTACGAGGTGGAGGAGCTGTTCACCGCCGACATGCTGCCGGTCTGCGCGCCCGCCCTGGCGCGGACGTTGCGCCGTCCGGAGGATCTGCTGTCGGCGACCCTGCTGTCGGTGTCGCACTGGGCGGACGACTGGCCGCACTGGTTCGCCTCGGCCGGGCTGGCGCCGCCGGCCGTGAAGGGGCTGTCCTTCAGCAGCTACGCCATGACCTTGCAGGCGGCGGCGGACGGGGTGGGGGTGGCGCTGGGGGCGCGGCTCTACATCGCCGACGATCTGGCGGCGGGCCGGCTGGTCACGCCCTTCGCGCTGGCCGTGCCGATGGGGCGGGCGTGGTATCTGGTCTCGCGCCCGGCGCGGCATCGGGAGCCGGGCTTCACCGTCTTCCGGGACTGGCTGCACGCCGCGGTCGGGTCGCCGGATCCGGGAAAGAAAAGACCGCCGGAGAATACTCCGGCGGTCTGAAGTCGCACTTTGGAGAAACGTCACTCGGCGGAACCACGCGCACGGTGCGGCCTGCCGACTGGGTTTCAAAGGATAACCGAACGAAAACACTTATACTAGTATATCACTCTGAGCGCAAGCCCTTTCGCTCACATGACGGCGCCCATCTGCCAGGGCGTGAATTCGTCGGAGCCGAAGCCCAGCTCCTCGCTCTTGGTCTTCCGGCCCGACGCGGTGTCGAGGATGAGCTGGAAGATCGCCCGCCCGACCTCCTCGATGGTGGCGTCGCCGGTGGCGATGGGGCCGCAGTCGATGTCCATGTCATCGGGCATCTTGCGGAACAGCGGCGTGTTGGTGGCGAGCTTCAGCGAGGGCGTCGGCTTGCAGCCGAAGACGGAGCCGCGGCCCGTGGTGAAGCACAGCACGTTGGCGCCGCCCGCCACCTGTCCCGTGGCCGACACCGGGTCGTAGCCCGGCGTGTCCATGAAGACGAGGCCCGGCCCGGTGATCGGCTCGGCGTAGCGGACCACCTCGACGAGGTTGGTCGTGCCGGCCTTGGCGACCGCGCCCAGCGACTTCTCCAGGATGGTGGTCAGGCCGCCCTTCTTGTTGCCGGGCGACGGGTTGTTGTTCATCTCGCCGCCGGTGCGGCTGGTGTAGTCCTCCCACCAGCGGATGCGCTCGACCAGCGTCTCGCCGACCGCCGGGCTGACGGCGCGGCGGGTCAGCAGATGCTCGGCGCCGTAGACCTCCGGCGTCTCGCTCAGCACCGCGGTGCCGCCGTTGCGGATCAGCAGATCGACGGCGTGGCCCAGCGCCGGGTTGGCGGTGATGCCCGAATAGCCGTCCGACCCGCCGCATTGCAGCGCCAGGATCAGGTGGCTGGCCGGCACGGTCTCGCGCCTCACGTCGTTGACGCGGGGCAGCAGCGCGCGGATGCGCTCCACGCTCGCCCGCACGGTGGCGGCGGTGCCGCCGCTGTCCTGGATCGCCAGCGTCTGCAGCGTGTCGCCGACGGTCAGCCCCTCGACCTCGACCAGCTTGTCGATCTGGTTCACCTCGCAGCCGAGGCCGAGCACGAGCACGGCGGCGAAGTTCGGGTGGCGGGCGTAGCCGGCGATGGTCCGGCGCAGCGCGTCGATGGCGTCGCCCTGGGAGCCCATGCCGCAGCCGTAGGCGTGGGTCAGCGCGACCACCCCGTCGATGTTGGGGTAGGCGGCCAGCGCGTCGCCGCGGAACTGGTCGGCGATCATCCGCGCGGCGGTGGCCGAGCAGTTCACCGTGGTCAGGATGCCGATGTAGTTGCGGGTCGCCACGCGACCGTCCGGACGGACGATGCCCTGGAAGGTGGCGCGTTCGGCCTCCGGGAGGAGGTCGGTGGGGTGAACGTCGGCGCCGAAGGCGTAGTCGCGCTCGAAGCTGTCGCCCACGCCGATGTTGTGGACATGGACATGGTCGCCCGGCGCGATGGGGGCGGTCGCGAAGCCGATGACCTGGTTGTACTTGCGCACCGGCTCGCCGACCGCGATGGCCTGCACCGCGACCTTGTGGCCGGAGGGGATCGTGGTCCGGGCGACGACGTCGGTGTCGGGCAGGGGAGTGCCCTCCGGCAGGTCGGCTCCGGCAACGACGACGTTGTCCGCGGGATGCAGGCGGATGGTCAGCGATGCCATCGGGATTCCTTTCACTCCTTAATGTTCCCTCTCCCCTCTGGGGAGAGGGTTAGGGTGAGGGGGCGCCCGTCAGGGCGTTCACGCACGGCAATCAGTGTGCGTTGTCGGCCTGCGGCCGCCCCCTCATCCCACCCCTTCTCCCCAGAGGGGAGAAGGGCAAATCCAACGTCAGAGCTTGTAGGCCTTCTTGGCGAGGGTGTAGGCGAGATCCACCGCCAGCTCCGCGGCCTCGTCCTCCTCCAGCCGGTGCTCGGCGACGAGCCGGGCCAGGAAGGCGCAGTCGACGCGGCGGGCCACGTCGTGGCGGGCCGGGATGGAGCAGAAGGCGCGCGTGTCGTCGTTGAAGCCGACCGTATTGTAGAAGCCGGCCGTCTCCGTGATCATCTCGCGGTAGCGGCGCATGCCTTCGGGGCTGTCGTGGAACCACCAGGCCGGGCCGACGCGCAGCGCCGGGTAATGGCCGGCCAGCGGCGCCAGCTCGCGGCGTAGCTGGTCTCATCCAGCGTGAACAGGATGATGGTCAGGTCGCGCTCGTTGCCGACGCGGTCGAGCAGCGGCTTCAGCGCCCGCACATACTCGTGCCGGTCGGGATGTCGGCGCCCTTGTCGCGGCCGAAGCGCTCGAAGACGCCCGGGTTGTGGTTGCGGAAGCTGCCGGGGTGGATCTGCATGACCAGCCCGTCGTCCAGGCTCATCTTGGCCATCTCGGTCAGCATCTGGCCGCGGAAGATCTCCGCCTCGGCCGCCGTGATGGTGCCGCGCAGCGCCTTCTCGAACAGCCGCTCGGCGTCGGCGTCCGACAGGTCGGCGGTGGTCGCCGTGGCGTGGCCGTGGTCGGTCGAGGTGGCGCCGCCGACCTCCTTGAAATATTGGCGGCGGTTGCGCAGGGCGGCGAGGTAGCCGGCCCAGGTCGCGGTGTTCTCACCGGACAGCGCGCCCAGCGTCTCGACATTGGCCTGGAAGCCCTCGAACTCCGGATCGACGACCGGGTCGGGGCGGAAGGCGGTGATGACGCGGCCCTTCCAGCCGCTCTCGCGGATGGCGCGGTGATGCTCCAGCGTGTCGAGCGGCGACTCGGTGGTCGCCAGCAGCTCGATGTTGAAGCGCTCGAACAGGGCGCGCGGCAGGAAGTCCGGCTTCTGCAGGCAGGCGTCGATCTGGTCGAAGATGCGGTCGGCGCTGGCCCCGCTCAGCCGCTCCGTCACGCCGAACACCGTCTCGAAGGCGTGGTCCAGCCACATGCGCGTCGGGTGCCGCGGAACAGGTGCCAGTTCTGCGCCAGCTGGCGCCAGATCTTGCGGGGATCGCTCTCCACCGCCCCGCCGTCCTTGCGCGGCACGCCCAGGCTCTCCATCGTCACGCCCTGGCTGTAGAGCATGCGGAAGGCGTAATGGTCGGGCACCACGAACAGCGACGCCGGGTTCGGGAACGCCTCGTTCTTGGCGAACCAGGACGGGTCGGTGTGGCCGTGCGGGCTGATGATCGGCAGGTGGCCCACCTCCGCGTACAGCCGGCGCGCGATGTCGCGCTGCGTGGGATCGCTGGGGAAGAGGCGGTCGGGGTGGAGCATCGTTCATCTCCGGAAAGAGGGATGCCGGACCGGGTCCGGTGCCCATTTGAATGGGTGGTTCGGGTGTGGCGCCCTGTGCGGCGCCGGTCATGCCCCGCATGACGGAATATATTAATATATCAGTTCCGGATGCAAGGACTTTGTGCGTCCCGCCCACAATTCTGTCGGCGGGACGCGCAATTCAAGAGGTGGTCAAGAGGGCCGGTCAGAGGCTGCGCGAATTGTGGGCGGCGAAGTCCACGGCCCGCGGGCGGTAGCCGCTGGTGAAGAGGGGGGAGGATATCACCATGTCGGCGGTCGCCTCGTTGCAGGCCATCGGGATGTTGTAGAGCGTGGCGAGGCGGGTCAGCGCCTTCACGTCCACGTCGTGGGGCTGGGCGGTCATCGGGTCGACGAAGAAGACGAGCAGGTCGATCCGGCCCTCCGCGATCATCGCGCCGATCTGCTGGTCGCCGCCCAGCGGGCCGCTCTTCAGCGAGGTGATGTCCAACTGGGATGGGCCTCGCGGACCAGCCGGCCGGTGGTTCCGGTGGACCAGAAGACGTTGCCCTCCAGCGCGCGGATGTTGGCGCCGAGCCAGCCGATCAGGTCGGGCTTGCGGCGTCGTGGGCGACGAGGGCGATGCGTTTGCGGTCCACGGTGACGGTCCTTGCGGCTGTGCGCTCCGCGGTGGAGCTTTCTTCAATATACTAGTATACTGATGGACGGCGCAACGCGCTTCCCGGTGGGACAAACTGGCGCGGAACCGGGGCGCCGCGCGGGCCATGGCGTTTGACCCACCCCGCCGGGTATTAGTATATTGCGATGAAGGGCGGACCGTCTGCGGCGTGAACCAGTGGGTTCGATGCCGGCATTCCGAAGATCCGGCGCCCTGAATCGTCCTGGCAGGAGCGGGTGTTGAAAAAGGCGGCGCAGACATCGACGGCGGATTCATCGACGGCGGATTCGGAACAGGCCGAGGGCGTCAAGACGCGGACCCGGCGCCGCACGGCGGCGGCGGTCGCCCGTCCGGCCCAGCGCGGCACCACCGTGGCCGCGACGATCTACCGTGACCTGCGCAACGAGATCGTCTCGCTCCGCCGCAAGCCGGGCGAGCCGGTCGCGGAGAAGGTGATCGCCCAGGATTACGGCGTCAGCCGCACCCCGGTGCGCGAGGCCGTGCTGCGTCTGGCGGACGAGGGGCTGATCGAGATCTTCCCGCAGTCGGGCACCTTCGTCTCCCGCATCCCGCTGGGCGCCCTGCCGGAAGCCATCGCCATCCGCAAGGCGCTGGAGGAGGCGACCGTCCGCTACGCCGCCAAGCGCGCCACCCGCAGCCAGATCGCCAAGCTGCGCGCCAACCTGGAACTCCAGCGCGAGATGGAGGCCGCCCAGAATTTCGAAGGCTTCCATCAGGCCGACGAGACCTTTCACGCGCTGCTGGCGGAGACCGCCGGCTATCCCGGATTCTGGAACCTGACGCAGCAGGTGAAGGTGCAGGTCGACCGTTACCGCCTGCTGACCCTGCCGGTGCTCGGCCGCGTGCCGGACGTGATCGCCGAGCATTCGGTCATCATCGAGGCCATCGCCAACAACGACCCGGAGGCGGCGGCGAAGGCCATCGACCTGCATCTGGACTATCTCCAGGTCACCATCGCCGACGCGCAGAAGGCCAACCCGCTCTATTTCACCGCCCCCTCGGAGGACGAGGCCGAGCCGGTCTGAAGGCTGTTCTGCGCTCTTGGCTTTGGATCGCGGCTGATTTCTAATATATCAGTCACGATCCCTCCCAACACCGCGCAAGACAGCCAGGAGACCGCGATGCAATCGCTCTACCGCGCCGATCCGGCCGCTACACCGCCATGACCTACCGCCGCAGCGGGCGGAGCGGGCTCGACCTGCCGGCCATTTCGCTGGGGCTGTGGCAGAATTTCGGCGGCACCGACGTCTTCGAGACCGGGCGCGCCGTGCTGCGCCGGGCCTTCGACCGCGGCGTCACCCATTTCGACCTCGCCAACAACTACGGCCCGCCGCCGGGCTCGGCGGAGGAGAATTTCGGGCGCGTCCTGGCGACCGACTTCAAGGCCCACCGCGACGAGCTGATCGTCTCCACCAAGGCCGGCTACGACATGTGGCCCGGCCCCTACGGCAGCTGGGGCTCGCGCAAGTACCTGACGGCCAGCCTGGACCAGAGCCTCAAGCGGATGGGGCTCGACTATGTGGACATCTTCTATTCGCACCGCGTCGATCCGCGCACCCCGCTGGAGGAGACGATGGGCGCGCTCGACCACGCCGTGCGGCAGGGCAAGGCGCTCTATGTCGGCATCTCCTCCTACTCGCCGGAGATGACCCGGCGGGCGGCGGCGATCCTCAAGGACCTCGGCACGCCCTGCCTGATCCACCAGCCGTCCTATTCGATGCTGAACCGCTGGATCGAGGGCGGGCTGCTCGACGCGCTGGAGGAGACCGGGATCGGCTGCATCGCCTTCTCGCCGCTGGCCCAGGGCATGCTGACCACCAAGTACCTGAACGGCCAGCCGACCGACGCCCGCGCGGCCAAGGGCGGCACGCTGAAGGCGCACTTCCTGTCGCCGGAGAATCTGGAGCGCGTGCGCGCCCTGGACGCCATCGCCACGCGGCGCGGCCAGACGCTGGCCCAGATGGCCATCGCCTGGGTGCTGCGTGACCCGCGCGTGACCTCCGCCCTGGTCGGCGCCCGCAACGTCGAGCAGCTCGACAACTCGCTCGACGCGCTGAAGAACACCGCCTTCACGCCGGAGGAACTGGCCGAGATCGACCGTCACGCCGTCGATGGCGGGCTGAACCTGTGGCAGAACTCCTCGAACGCCGAAGCCGGCTGATCCGCCGGAAGCCGACATGAAAAGGGCCGTGCCGGGGATGCCGGCGCGGCCCTTTTTCATGACCCTGTGTGCCTCAGCGCATGAGGAGGTGGGGGAGCCAGAGGGAGAAGGCTGGGACGTAGGTGACGAGGAGGAGGGTGACGAAGAGGGCGCCGTAGAAGGGGAGGATGGAGCGCATGACCTGGCCTACGGAGATCTCGCCGATGGCGCAGCCGATGAACTGGGTGGTGCCGACCGGCGGGGTGTTGAGGCCGAGCGCGCAGTTGATCAGCATGACGATGCCGAACTGCACCGGGTCCATGCCGTACTGCATGGCGATGGGCAGGAAGATCGGCGTGCAGATCAGGATCGTGCTCGCCATGTCCATGAAGGTGCCGAGCAGGAACAGGATGATGTTGATCAGCAGGAAGATGACCAGCGGGTTGGTCGAGATGCCGGCCATCAGCTCGCCGGTGATCTCGGCCACCTGATAGAGGCCCATGATGTACTGGAACATCGTGGAGACGCCGATCAGCAGCAGGACGACGCCGGTCGTCTTGACCGTCTTGGCGGCGGCGGCCAGGAAATGGTCCCAGGTCAGCGTGCGGTAGACGAAGGTGGTGAGCAGCAGCGCGTAGATCACCGCGATGGAGGCGGACTCGGTGGCGGTGAAGACGCCCGAGGTGATGCCGGCCAGGATGATCACGACGATGAGCAGGCCGGGCGCCGCGGCGGCGAAGGAGCGGCCCAGGATGGACCAGCCGGGGAAGGTGCCGGGGGGTAGCCGCGCTTGACCGCGACGTAGTAGGCGGCACCCAGGTTGCAGACCATCAGCAGCAGGGCGGGGACGATGCCGGCGGCGATCAGCGCGCCGATGGAGGCTTTGCCGCCGGCGGCCAGCGCGTAGATGATCATGTTGTGGCTGGTCGGCATCAGCGCGCCGACCAGCGCGGCGTGGGTGGTCACGTTGACGGCGTAGTCGGCGTGGTAGCCTTCGCGCTTCATCATCGGGATCATCACCGCACCCATGGCCGAGACGTCGGCGACGGGGGAGCCGGCGACGCCGCCGAACAGGGTGCAGGCGACGACGTTGGACATGCCGAGGCCGCCGCGGATGTGGCCGACCATGTTCTTGGCGGTGGCGACGATCTTGTCGGCGACGCCGCCGTGGAGCATCAGCTCGCCGGAGAAGACGAAGAACGGGATGGCGAGGAAGGAGAAGACGTTCATGCCGGACATCATCTGCTGGAAGATGACGGCGACGGGGAGGCCTTCGTAGAGGATGGTGCAGAGCGCCGACAGGCCGATGGCGAAGGCGACCGGGATGCCCAGGACGAGGAAGCCGAAGAAGGTGACGGCGAGAATGGTCAGTTCCATGACGGCGCGACCTCCTCGCCGCGGATGATGGCGACGATGTGCTCGATCGAGAAGAGCACGATCAGGACGCCCGAAAGCACGAGCGGGATGTAGCGGACGGCTTCGGAGACGTGCAGGTTGGGGATGTAGTAGGCGGCGACGGAATTGCCGAGCACCCAGCCGTTGTAGGCCATGCAGGCGCCGAAGACGCCGACGAGGGCGTAGATGACGATCTCGACCTTGCGGCGGATGACGTCGGGCAGCATGACGAGGAAGGATTCCAGGCCGATGTGTCCGGCGTCGCGGACGCCGACGGCGGCGCCGATGAGGGTGACGTAGAGGACCAGCACGATGGCCAGGCTCTCCGCCCAGGTCGGCGAATCGTTCAGCACGTAGCGGCCGAAGACCTGATAGAACACCACCCCGACGATGGCCATCAGGCCGACCATCGCCACGCACATCCCCGACCGCGCCAGCCGCGCGTTCACCCGCGTGAGCAGGCCCGCGCTCTGCGGGGGGCTGTGGTCCATTGCTTGCAGCTCGATTTCCATGCCGCCGGCTCCCCTCAAAGGACGCGGCGCCGCCCTTCGGTCGGCCGAAGGGAAGCGCCGCGTTCGACTGTGCTTACTTCGTGTCCTGGATGCGCTTCACGAGGCCGTCCAGCTTCGGCGTGCTCGCGAACTGCTTGTAGACGGGAGCCATCGCGTCGATGAACTCCTGCTTGTTCGTAACCTCGACGATCTGGGCGCCGGCCTTCAGGACCACGTCCTTGGACTTCTGCTCACGCTCGTCCCACAGCTTGCGCATGTAGGGGACGGAGTCCTTGGCGGCCTTGCGGATGGCGGCCTGGTCGTCCTTCGACAGGCGGTCCCACGAGACCTTGGAGAAGACCAGCACTTCCGGCGCCATCGCGTGCTCGGTCAGGGTGAAGTACTTGGCGGCCTCGAAGTGGCGCGAGGACTCGTAGGACGGGTAGTTGTTCTCCGCCGCGTCGACGATGCCGGTCTTCAGCGCGGTGTAGACCTCGCCGAAGGGCATCGGCGTGGCGTTGGCGCCCAGCGCCTGGATCATGGCGACGAACAGGTCGGACTGCTGGACGCGGATCTTGGCGCCCTTCATGTCGGCCAGCGTCTTGTAGGGCTTGGCGGCCGAATACATGCTGCGCGAGCCGCTGTCGTAGAAGGCGAGGCCGATCATGCCCTGGCTTTCCATGGCGGCGAGGATCTCGTCGCCGATCGGGCCGTCCAGCACGGCGCGCATGTGCTCGGTGGAGCGGAAGATGAAGGGCAGGGCCGTGACCATCGTCTCCGGGACGACGTTGTTCAGCGGCGCGACGTTGATGCGCATCATGTCGAGCCCGCCGATCTTCAGCTGCTCGATGGTGTCCTTCTCGGTGCCGAGCGCGCCGTTCGGGTAGACCTTCACGCCGAGCTTGCCGCCGGTCCGCTCCTTCAGGAGCTTGTCGACGTACTTCACGGCCTCGACGGTCGGGTAGTCGGCCGGGTGGATGTCCGCGGAGCGGAAATCGCGGGCCACGACCGGGGTGGCGAGCAGGGTGCAGGCCGCGCAGGCGGCGAGAAGGGCGGCGCGGATACCGCGGGTCGAAAGATGCATAGCGTGTCCTCCTGGCGATTCTTAAGCAGCGGTTTTTAGGCTGGTTCTTTGGTTTGGACGGTCGGGTCCGGGAGCCGCCCGGCGCGTGTTCCCGCGCGCCGGCCAGCGGGTGATGGTCGGTGGTGATCCGTCAGGCGAGGAAGTCCTCGCGCGGGGGCGTGAAGATGTCGAGCAGGACGCCCGGCTCCAGCGCCACGACGCCGTGCAGGGCGTTGGACGGCACCATGTAGCCGTCGCCGGTGCCGAGCCGCCGGGTGACGCCTTCGATGGTGACGTCGAAGGAGCCCTTCTCGACCACGGCGCACTGGACGTGCGGGTGGCGGTGCTGCGGCCCGATGGCGCCGGTCTCGAACTCCACGCGCACCATCATCATGGCGTCGTTGTGGCCGAGGATCTTGCGGCGCACCCCGGCGCCCAGGTCCTGCCACGCCACCGCCTCGTCGATCACGAAAACGTCCGTGCTCATCCTCGTCTTCCCCTTACTAGTGCAAGCCAACCCGTCAGCGGGCGAGCCAGCCGCCGTCCACCGGCAGGATCGTGCCGTGGACGTAATCGGACGCATCGGAGGCCAGGAACACCGCGGGTCCGCCCATGTCGGCGGGCTCGCTCCAGCGTCCGGCGGGGATGCGGGCCAGAATTTCGGCGTTGCGGCGCTCGTCGGCGCGCAGCGCGGTGGTGACGCTGGTCGCGACGTAGCCCGGCGCGATGGCGTTCACATTGATGCCCTTGCCCGCCCATTCGTTGGCGAGCAGGCGGGTGATGCCCGCGATGCCGCTCTTCGACGCCGCGTAGGAAGGCACGCGGATGCCGCCCTGGAAGGACAGCATGGAGGCGATGTTGATGATCTTGCCCTTCCGCCCGTTGCCCAGCGCGTAGCGCCCGAAGGCCTGGCAGAGGAAGAAGACCGACTTCAGGTTCACGTCCAGAACGGCGTCCCAGTCGGCCTCGGTGAAGTCCAGCGGGTCGTCGCGGCGGATCAGGCCGGCGTTGTTGACCAGGATGTCCAGCCCGCCGAGCGTGCCGACCGTCTCCTCCATCACCGCGGGGATCGGGGCGATGCTGGACAGGTCGGCGGGGATCGCGGCGAAGCGGCGGCCCAGCCCCTCGACCAGGGCGCGCGTCTCGTCCGGCGGGGTGCGCCCGGCGACCGCGATGTCGGCGCCGGCCCGCGCCAGGGCGACGGCGATGGCCTGCCCGATGCCGCCGTTGCCCCCGGTGACCAGGGCGGTCCTTCCGGTGAGGTCGAAGGGGTTGGTCATGACGGGGTGCTTTCTTTCTTCGTCTTCGACGGGCTGTCCGGCTGCACGCCGGAGAAGAAGAAGGGGTTGGCCCCCTGGGTGTTCGGAACGGATTCCAGCAGCGCGCCGAGATGGATGGTCATCAGCCGCTCCGCCTCGGCCGGGTCGCGCGCCGCGATGGCGTCGACGATGCCGCCGTGCTCGGCCAGGACATGCGGGATGCGGCCCGGCTCCGGCAGGGTCAGGCGGCGGTAGCGGTCCACCTGCATCTTCACCTGCTGGGCCATGTTCCACAGGCCGGGGAAGCCGGCGATCTCGGAAATCAGGCGGTGGAACTCCTCGTCGGCCTCGTGGAAACCGTCGAGATCGCCCGCCGCCATGGTCTCCTGCTGGAGCAGGATGTTGGCCCGCAGCGCTGCGATCTGGCTGCGCGCGGCACGGACGGCGGCGTAGCGGACCGCGGTGCATTCCAGCGAGGTGCGGATCACCACCGCTTCGGGCAGGGCGTTGACCGGGATGCGGGCGACGAAGGTGCCGGATTGCGGGAAGATCTCGACCAGCCCGTCGTCGGCCAGCCGCAGCAGGGCCTCGCGCACCGGGGTGCGGCTGACGCCGAAGGACTCCGCGACGTGCTTCTCCACGATGGGCTCCCCCGGCTTGCGCCGCATGGCCACGATGTCCCCGCGCAGCGACCGGTAGATCTCCGCGGTGGCCGTCGCGCGGGCGGACAGGCGCGGTTCCTTGGCGGTTCCGAGCGTCTTTCCGGGCACGGTCCCCGATGCGGTTCCGGGCGTTTGGGCATCCAGGGCGGGCCTGGAGGTCGAAGCCATTGCGGTCCTCCCATATGCCGGCCCGTGCCCCATCCGGGGCCGTTCCGTGCTGTTCCTTGAGGAAGAGCATATTAATATATCAGCGTGCCGCGCAAGCCTGATTTTGAGGAAGGGGCGAACATTTTTCCGGAGGGAGGGGAAACGGTGGTGTCGAAGAGTTTCGCCAGCACGGGTGGTAACG
The DNA here is from genome assembly GCF_003119115.1 of Azospirillum sp. TSH58. NCBI lineage: Bacteria > Pseudomonadati > Pseudomonadota > Alphaproteobacteria > Rhodospirillales > Azospirillaceae > Azospirillum > Azospirillum sp. TSH58. The sequence goes on along the minus strand of NZ_CP022366.1, from coordinate 648,670 downwards.
GCCGTTGAGCATCCGAAGCGATTCGCGGATGGTGGGGGTGCCGGAGGCGTCGCCCCCATGTGTCCGCTTCGCGCTGGATTGGAAATGAGGGGGGGCACCCACCAACACCGATGGACCCGTCGCGAAACGGCGCCGGCCTCCGATGTTGCGGCAGGAGGTGGTGTGTGTTTGCGTGGTGTTTGCCTGGAGACGAGAGAATATTCATGCCGCATGAAATGCACGAGGCCAATCGCAGGTCCTGGAACGCAGCGACCGTTGCGCATAACAGCCACAAAGGCGATCAGGCCGATTTCTTTAGGAATGGCGGCAGTACCCTCTACAATGAGGAATTGACTTTGCTTGGCGACATTGCGGGCGTCGATCTCCTGCACCTTCAGTGCAACGCTGGTCAGGACAGCCTGAGTCTTGCGAATCTTGGCGCCAGGGTGACGGGCGTCGATATCTCCGACGAGGCCATCGATTTCGCCTCCCGGCTTTCCGACGAAAGCGGCATTCCCGCCCGCTTCGAGCGCGAGGATCTGTTCGCATGGTTCGAGCAATCGGCCAGAGACGGGCGGACCTTCGATCGGGTTTTCGCCTCCTACGGGACCATATGCTGGTTGTCGGACATCGACACGTGGGCGCGGGGCATCTCTTCGGTGCTCAGGCCGGGAGGGAAATTCGTCCTTGTGGAATTCCACCCCTACGCCATGGTTTTCGATGAGCAATGGCAGCCGCACTACGATTACTTCAGAACCGAGCCCATCAAGGAGCCCGGGGTGGGCGATTACGTGGCGGAGTCGGGAGAAGGTCTGGCTCTTGAAGGGTATCAGACCGGAATTGAGAACTTCGTCAATCCGCACCCCTGTTTTGAGTTCTATTGGGGAATCGGCGACGTCGTGTCGGCGCTCATCCGTGCCGGACTGACTCTCGACCGGTTGGTCGAGTATCCCTATTCAAACGGTTGGCGTGGTTTCGAGGGCATGCGTGCGCTTGATGGCAAGCGCTGGGTGCCGCCGGAGACGATGCCCAGCCTTCCTCTCATGTATGGTGTCGCTGCAAGCAAATGACAGGGCGCCCGCCGTTTCGGAGCGGAAGCGGCTTCCAGGCCGTCATGGGAAGGCGGCTTGCGAGGGTCGCCGCGCGAATGCGCCGTCACGCCACGGCCGTTCGGGCGTCTCACCTTCTGCGCGGTGGCGGGCTGGCGTTGGCGGGGCGACAATTGGGGGTTGCCGGGGCTTCGTGAACCGGCCGGCGGGACTGGGGAGGACAGCCGTGAGCACCCTCTTTCGCGACGCTCTGCACGAGGATTTCGGCACCTGGCCCGTCGCCTACATCCCCTACGGCGGGGCCGATTTCGGCGAGATCAGGGCGGTGGCGGAGGCCATCGGCGACGGCGACGACGGCGCTTACTACGACGCCTGGACCGCGGCGGGCGACCGGCTGGCGCACGAGGCCGATGCCGCTCTGGCCAAGGGGCGCAAGGCGACCGCCCGTGCCCTCTATCTGCGTGCGAGCGCCTTTTACAACGCCTCGTTCCACCCGCTCTACGGCGCGCCCGTCGATCCGCGGCTGATCGCCGCGTTCCGTAAGGGGACGGCGGCGCTGGACAAGGGGCTTTCGCTCGGGCCACGCCCGGCCATCCCGCTGGCCATTCCCTTCGGCGCGATGGCGCTGCCCGGCCGCTTCATCCCGGCGGAGGGCTTCGAGACCCGGGTCCGCCCGCTGATCGTCTTCACCAACGGCTACGACGCCACCATCACCGACCTGTATTTCGCGTCGGCGGTGGCGGCCTCGCGGCGGGGCTATCACTGCCTGCTGTTCGACGGCCCCGGCCAGGGGGCCATGCTCTACGAGCACAACGTTCCGCTGCGGCCGGACTGGGAAACGGTGATCGGGGCGGTGGTCGATTTCGCCGAGACCCTGCCGCTCGTCGACGCGGCGCGCATCGCGCTCAGCGGCTGGAGCCTGGGCGGGCATCTCGCCCCGCGCGGCGCGTCGGGCGAACCGCGCATCGCGGCGCTGATCGCCGATCCCGGAACCTGGAGCATCGCCGACGGCTTCCGCGACGTGGTGGTGCACACGCTCGGCGTCGCGCCGGAGGAGGCGGCCGACCTCGGCGCCCTGGACCAGGCCGTGATCGACCGCATGGACGCCTTCATCCGCAGCCACCGCCAACTGAACTGGAAGGTCGTGCAGCGCGGCTTCTGGGTGCACGGCGTCGCGGACCTGCGCTCCTACCTCGCCTCGGCGGAGCAATTCACCATGCGCGGGCGGGCGCATCTCATCGCCTGCCCCACCCTGATCACCCAGGCGGAGGGTGACGCCCTGTCGGCCGGCGCGGGCGCCTTCTTCGACGCGCTCGGCGCCCCGAAGACGCTGATGCGCTTCACCGCCGCCGAGGGCGCCGACGGCCATTGCGAGATGGGCAACCGCTCCCTCCTGAACCTCCGCGTTCTCGACTGGCTGGACGACCGGTTCGAGGTGGGAGGCTGAGCGCTTCCCGTCCTCCCGTTCAGTGGTTGTCGCGCGGGATGCCCATGGTCTGGGCGACGCGCTGGTACTTGACGGCGGGCTTCAGCACCATACCCTCGTCGAGCTGGTCGACGATGCCGCGCTGGATCTCCTGCCAGGGAGTCTGCGACGGCGGGATGGGGTAGCCGCCCGCGGCCTCCAGAGCGGCGCGGCGGTCGGCCAGTTCCCCTTCCGGAATCAGGATGTCGGCGCTGCCGCGGCGCAGGTCGATGCGAACCCGGTCGCCGCTGCGCAGCAGGGCCAGCCCGCCGCCCGCCGCCGCCTCCGGCGAGGCGTTGAGGATGGAGGGCGAGCCCGAGGTGCCGGACTGGCGGCCGTCGCCGATGCAGGGAAGGGAATGGACACCCTGCTTGATCAGCGTGGCGGGGGGCCGCATGTTGACCACCTCCGCCGCCCCCGGATAGCCGATGGGGCCGGTGCCGCGGATGACCAGGATGGTGTAGGCGTCGATGCCCAGGGCGGGGTCGTCGATGCTGTGATGGTAGTCCTCCGGCCCGTCGAAGACGACCACCTTGCCCTCGAACGCCTCCGGGTCCTGCGGGTTGGACAGGTAGCGTTCGCGGAATTCGTCGGAGATGACGCTGGTCTTCATGATGGCCGCGCCGAACAGGTTGCCGCGCAGCACCACGAAGCCGGCGTTGGGCATCAGTGGCTCGTCGATGGGGTGGATCACCCGCGTGTCGAGGATCGGCTGCTGGCGGCAGTTCTCGCCGATGGTCCGGCCGTTGACGGTGGGCGCCCCCTCGCGGATCAGCCCCTTGCCCATCAGCTGGGCGACGACCGCGGGCACGCCGCCGGCGCGGTGGAAGTCCTCGCCCAGATACTCGCCGGCCGGCTGGAGGTTGACCAGCAGCGGCACGTCGTGCCCATGGGTCTGCCAGTCCTCCACCGTCAGCGGCACGCCGATGTGCTTGGCGATGGCGTTGATGTGGATCGGCGCGTTGGTCGAGCCGCCGATGGCGGAGTTGACGACGATGGCGTTGAGGAAGGCGTCGCGGGTCAGGATGTCGGACGGCTTGAGGTCCTCGCGGACCATCCCGACGATGCGCTTGCCGGTCTCGTAGGCGGCCTGCTGGCGCTCGCGGTAGGGGGCGGGGATGGCGGCGGAGCCGGGAAGCTGCATGCCCAGCACCTCGGCCAGCGAATTCATCGTGGAGGCCGTGCCCATCGTGTTGCAGTAGCCGGTCGAGGGGGCCGAGGAAGCCACCAGCTCGATGAAGCCCTGATAGTCGATCTCGCCGGCCGCCATCATCTGGCGCGCCTTCCACACGATGGTGCCCGAGCCGGTGCGCTCACCGCGGAACCAACCGTTCAGCATGGGGCCGACCGACAGGGCGATGGCCGGGATGTTCACGGTCGCCGCCGCCATCAGGCAGGCGGGGGTCGTCTTGTCGCAGCCGATGGTCAGCACCACCCCGTCGAGCGGGTAGCCGTGCAGCACCTCGACGAGGCCGAGATAGGCGAGGTTGCGGTCGAGCGAGGCGGTGGGCCGCTTGCCGGTTTCCTGGATCGGGTGGACGGGGAACTCGATGGCGATGCCGCCGGCGGTGCGGATGCCCTCGCGCAGGCGTTCGGCCAGGACCAGATGGTGCCGGTTGCAGGGGCTGAGATCGGAGCCGGTCTGGGCGATGCCGATGATCGGCGCGCCCGATTGCAGCTCCTCCCGCGTCAGCCCGAAATTCAGGTAACGCTCCAGATAGAGCGCGGTCATGTCGGGGTTGTCGGGGTTGTCGAACCACGCGCGCGACCGCAGCCGCCGGGCGGAACCGGACTCCGGGTGGTGGGAGGAGGGTTTCGTATCGGGCATGTCGGCACCAATTCGGGTTGGGGGCGCGGACCGGGGGCGGCCGGCGCCGGGGTCGTTCGGAGCCTCGTTCGGGGCGTCGTCGGGAGTCGGCCGGGTGGCGTGCCCGGCGCTTTACCAGTGGAAGGCGTCGGTGGTGCGCCAGCGCCCGACCAGACAGGCGTCGGCCACCAGTTGCAGCGGACGGGCGTCGACGTCGCCGGCCGCGTCCGCGATCAGATGGCGGAAGCGGCGGTAGATGCCCTGGTACTCGGCGTCGGGCTCGGCCAGCACGGGCACGCCGTCCACGCTCAGCCGCGTGCCGCCATGGGTCAGGTCGAGCCGCCCACCCTCCGCTCCGATGCCGTCCGTCTCGATGGCGATGGTCCAGGTCTGCTCGCCCTCCTGGAGGAAGTCGAAGGCGGCCGTCACTGTCCCGACGGCGGAGCCCGCAGCCCCCTCCATCCTCAGGGTGGCGGCGATGGGGGTGTCGCGGTTGGCGGGGACCCGCAGCTCGGCGTCGCGGACGACGACGGGTGCCGGCAGGATCTCGGTCAGGATCGACAGGGCGTTGATGCCCGGATCGAAGACGCCGAAGCCCCCCGCCGCGAAGATCCAATCCTGGCCGGGATGCCAGCGCCGCACGTCCTCCTTCCAGGTGATGGCAACGTTCCGGACGGTGGCGCCGGCCAGCCGCCGCCGCGTCTCCTTCACCGCCGCGTTGAAGCGGGAGTGCCAGGCGGCGAACAGCGTGCGCTTGGCACCCTCCGCCGCGTCGAGCAGGAGGCGCAGCTCCGTCAGGGTGGCGGCCGGCGGCTTCTCGATCAGCACATGCTTGCCGGCGCGCAGCGCCTCCACCGTCAGGGCGTGGCGGACCGCGGGCGGCGTGCAGATCGCCACGGCGTCGAGGCCGGGCAGGGCGGCCAGCATCTCCGCCTGGCTGCGGAAGACCGCCACGTCGCCGTGCCCAATCTCCTCCATGGAGGCGCCGTGCGGGCTGACCACCGCGGCGAGCCGGAACAGGCCGGTGGCGGCGATGGCCGGGACATGTTGGTCGCGGGCGATCTTGCCGAAGCCGACGATGCCGAGGGTGAGCGGGGTGGGACGGGTCATGACAGTCCTCACGCCTTGTTCTTGTTGTAGACGTCGATGGTCACGGCGGCGAGCAGCACCATGCCCTTGATGACCTGCTGCCAGTCGATGCCGATCCCCAGGATCGACATGCCGTTGTTCATCACGCCCATGATGAAGGCGCCGATCACCGCCCCGGTCACCCGGCCCACCCCGCCCGAGGCCGAGGCGCCGCCGATGAAGCAGGCGGCGATCACGTCCAGCTCGAACGAGACGCCGGCCTTCGGCGTGGCGGTGTTCAGTCTTGCGGCGAAGATCAGCCCGGCCAGCGCCGCCAGAACCCCCATGTTGACGAAGGTGTAGAAGCTGAGCCGCCGGGTGTCGATGCCCGACAGCTTGGCCGCCTTCTCGTTGCCGCCCAGCGCGTAGACGCGCCGCCCCACCGTGGTGTTGCGGGTGACGAAGCCGTAGAGCGCGATCAGCACGCTCATGATGATCAGCACGTTGGGCAGGCCGCGGTAGGAGGCCATCAACTGCCCGACATAGAGCAGCACGGCGGCCAGCGCGACGTTCTTCGCCACGAACAGCGGCAGCGGCTCCTGCTCGATGGCGACGCTCTGCCGGCGCAGGCGCGCCGTGGTGTTCATCGCCACCAGCGCGGCGGCGACCGTCCCGCAGAGCAGCAGGCTGGTCAGGTGGAACCTGCCCAGGTTGAAGGCGTCGAGTGCCAGGAAATCCGGGATGAAACCGGAGCTGAGGCGCTGGAACTCCACCGGGAAGGGACCGACCGACTGGCCGGCCAGCAGGATCAGGCAGAGGCCGCGGAAGACCAGCATGCCGGCCAGCGTCACGATGAAGGAGGGGATGCGCAGATAGGCGACCCAGAAGCCCTGCACCGCCCCGATCGCCGCCCCGGCCAGCAGGCACAGCAGCGTCGTGGTGACGAAGTCCAGGTGGAGCCGCACCATCAGCGTCGCCGCCAGCGCGCCGATGAGGGCGACGACGGAGCCCACCGACAGGTCGATGTGCCCGGCGACGATCACCAGCAGCATGCCCAGCGCCATGATGACGATGTAGCTGTTCTGCAGCACGAGGTTGGTCAGGTTCAGCGGCTGCAGCAGCGTGCCGTCGGTCATGTACTGGAAGAACAGGACGATCGCGACCAGCGACAGCAGCATGCCGTAATCGCGCATGTGCGCCTTCACGAACCGGCCCATGGACACCCGCGGGCCGCGGGCCGGAAGGTTGAGTTCGGCACTCATGGCAGAGCCTCCCCGGACATCAGCGTCTCCCCGGAGCGCATGATGGCCCGCATGATTTTCTCCTGGCTGGCCTCGGCCGCCGGCATCTCGGCGACCATCTCGCCCGCGTTCATCACGCAGATGCGGTCGGCGACGCCCAGCAGCTCCGGCATTTCCGACGAGATCAGGACGACGCCCCGGCCCTCGGCGACCAGCTGGTTGATGATGGTGTAGATCTCGTACTTGGCGCCGACGTCGATGCCGCGGGTCGGCTCGTCGAGGATCAGCACCTGCGGGTCGGCGAACAGCCATTTGCTGAGCACGACCTTCTGCTGGTTGCCGCCCGACAGGTTGACCGTCTCCTGGAACACGTCGGCGCAGCGGATGCGCAGCCGGCGCCGGAACTCCTCCGCCACCTGGACCTCGCGCTCATGGTCGATGACCCAGCGTTTCGCCACCCCCTTGAGGTTCGCCAGCGTGACGTTGTGGCGGATGTCGTTGTCGAGCACGAGGCCGAGATGCTTGCGGTCCTCCGTCGCGTAGGCGAGGCCGTTCGCCATGGCCCGGCTGATGGTGGAGACGTCGATCTCCCGCCCGTTCAGGAAGGCCTGACCACGGATGTTGCGGCCGTAGGAGCGGCCGAACAGGCTCATCGCGAACTCGGTGCGGCCGGCGCCCATCAGCCCGGCGATGCCCACCACCTCGCCGCGGCGGACGGTCAGGTTCACGTCGCGGACGACGCGCCGGCCGGGATGGGCCGGGTGGTCGGCGCTCCAGCCCTTGACCTCGAACAGCACATCGCCGGGCACGGTGGTCCGTTTGGGGTAGCGGTCCGACAGCGCGCGCCCGACCATGCCGCGGATGATGCGGTCCTGGCTGACCACCGCCTCGCGGCAGTCCAGCGTCTCCACCGTCGTGCCGTCGCGCAGGATGGTCACCCGGTCGGCGACCTTGGCGATCTCGTTCAGCTTGTGCGAGATGAGGATGGAGGCGATGCCGCGCGCCTTGAAGCGCAGCAGCAGTTCCAGCAGGGCGTCGCTGTCGCTCTCGTTCAGGCTGGCGGTCGGCTCGTCCAGGATCAGCAGCTTGACCTCCTTGGACAGCGCCTTGGCGATCTCCACGAGCTGCTGCTTGCCGACGCCGATGTCGGTGATCAGGGTCTCCGGCGGGTCGTGCAGCCCGACCAGGCGCAGCAGCTCCCGCGCCCGCAGGGTGGCGGCGTCCCAGTCGATCACGCCTCGCCTCGCCTGCTCGTTGCCGAGGAACAGGTTCTCGGTGATCGACAGCAGCGGAACCAGGGCGAGTTCCTGGTGGATGATGATGATGCCCTGCCGCTCGCTGTCGGCGATGCCGCGGAAGGCCTGCGGCTGGCCGCGGAAGCGGATCTCGCCGTCGAAGCTGCCCTGCGGGTAGACCCCGCTCAGCACCTTCATCAGCGTCGACTTGCCGGCGCCGTTCTCGCCGATCAGCGCGTGGATCTCGCCCTCGCGGACCGACAGGTTGACGTTGTCCAGCGCCTTCACGCCGGGAAACGTCTTGGTGATGCCGTTCATCTCCAGGATCGGCATCGCCAGACTGGACCGCTCCAGGATGGAGTCCATGAACACCTCCGATCGCCCGGTCGAACCTCAGGCCGGTGGCGGGGGGCGCCGGTTGGTGCCCGCCCCGCGCCGCTTCGTCACTTGAACTGGGCTTCGGTGTAGTAGCCGCTGCCGACCAGCGTGCTCTTCCAGTTGGAGGCGTCCACGCTGACCGGCTTCAGCAGATAGGCCGGGACGACCTTCTTGCCGTTGTCGTAGGTCTTGGTGTCGTTGACCGGCGGCGTGCCGCCGCCCAGCACCGCGTCCACCATCTCCACCGTGATCCGGGCCAGCTCGCGGGTGTCCTTGAAGACGGTGGCCCGCTGCTCGCCCGCCAGGATCGACTTGATCGAGGGCACCTCGGCGTCCTGGCCGGTCACCACGGGCATCGGCTGCGACGGCGAGCCGTAGCCGACCCCCTTCAGGGAGGAGATGATGCCGATGCTGATCCCGTCGTAGGGCGACAGCACGGCGTCGACGCGCCGGTTGCCGTAGAAGGCGCTCAGCAGGTTGTCCATGCGGGCCTGGGCGGTGGCGCCGTCCCAGCGCAGGGTGGACACCTTGTCCATGCCCACCTGACCGCTGCCCACCTTCAGCTTGCCGCTGTCGATGTGGGGCTGCAGCACCGACATGGCGCCGTTGTAGAAGAAGTAGGCGTTGTTGTCGTCGGGGGAGCCGCCGAACAGCTCGATGTTGAACGGACCCTTGCCGTCCTTCAGCCCCAGCGCGTCGACGATGTAGCTGCCCTGGAGCACGCCGACCTGGAAATTGTCGAAGGTGGCGTAATAGTCGACGTTTTCCGACCCGCGGATCAGCCGGTCGTAGGCGATGACCTTCACCCCGCGGTCCTTGGCCTGCTGAAGCACGTCGGTCAGCGTCGTGCCGTCGATGGCCGCGATCACCAGGACCTTGCTGTTCTTGGCGACCATCGTCTCGATCTGGGCGAGCTGGTTGGGGATGTCGTCCTCGGCGTATTGCAGGTCGGTCTTGTAGCCCTTGGCCTGGAACTGCTTGACCATGTTGTTGCCGTCGTCGATCCAGCGGGCCGAGGACTTGGTGGGCATCGCGATGCCGACGGTGGGCTTGTCCTGCGCCAGCGTCGGCGCGGCGGCAACGGTCAGGGCCAGCACGCCGACGGCCATCCCGGCCAGTGTGGTCGTGAATGAAGAAGACATGGGCCGAATTCCTCCCCCTTCTGCGGCACCGGGTTGGCCACACCCGCGGCTCTTGAACGGGTGTCGGGTGGCGCAATGTTTGTAAGGCTAGCAATCGGCCGAAAAACCATAACTGTCAAATACGATTATTGGCGGAATCCATACACATTTCGATATCACTTGATGGGCCGGTATCACGTGAAGAGCTGGACTGCGGCGTCTCAAGCGCGCGGCGCATCTTCGCGTCGGACGCCGCCCGCAAGGCGGCCAGGGCGGTGCGGGCGCCCGGCGACAGCGGGCGGTCCTTCAGCCAGAAGATGCCGTAGGGCTCGACGCTGAAGCGTTTGTGGAAGGGCACGATGGTGCAGCTGCCGGTGGGGGAGAACACCTGGGCGAGCGCGCGGGCGAAGACGGTGACCGAATCGTTCTCGGCCACCATCGCCAGGGAGATGACCGGGGAGGCGCTTTCGATCACCTTGCGCGGCGGCGGAACCCCCTCGGCGCGGAACAGGGCCTCGACCCGGCTGCGCAGCAGGCTTCCCAGCGGCTGGAGAATCCAAGTGGCGTCCACCAGATCGGCGGCGGTCAGCGGGCGGCCGAGCCGCAGCAGCGGGTGCCCGTCGCGGCAGACGAAGCACAGCTCCTCGCTGCTGATCTCCTGGTAGTCGAAGCAGGCGGCGTCGACGTGGTCGGGCAGGCGGCCGATCGCGAAATCCATCACGCCCTGTTGCACCCGCTCGGCCAGCACGTCGCTGGTTTCCACCGCCACGGCGATCTTCAGGTCGGGATGGTCGCGGGTCAGCGTGGTGATCACCGGCACCACCAGCTCCACCGCCGGGGCCATCACCGTGCCGATGGAGACGCTGCCGCTGTGGCCGGCCAGCAGGTCGTTCAGCTCCTCCCCGGCCTCCTGCAGGCCGCTGAGGATCGTCCGCGCGTGGCGGATCATCAGGCTGCCGTACCAGTTCGGCTCGACGCCGCGGCCATGGCGCTCGAACAGGCTGACGCCCAGCGACTCCTCCAGATCCCCCAGCAGCTTCGAGGCCGCCGGCTGCGACATGGTCAGGCTGGCGGCGGCGCGGTGCAGGTTGCGGTGCTCGTCCAGGGCCACGAAGAGCTGGAGATGGCGCAGCTTCAGCCGGGCCTTGAGGAACCAGTTGGCCGGGAAACGGTGCGGGGTCACGGGCGGGGGCCTCCGGTCTGATGACGCCGCGGGCATACGAAATCTCGTATCGCCGGCGCCGATATTCGTATTGGACGATTATCAGAACGCCCTTTATTGTTGGCATGGTCAACAAAATTCGGAACGGGACCGCGAGGGGGGGCGAGACGGCATGCCGCAGGAGGTTCGTTGCGTCTGGCCCGCCCGGGCGCTCCTGGGCGAAGGCCCGCTGTGGTCGCCGGGGCAGGGCGCCGTCTTCTTCGTCGACATCCACGGATCGCGGATTCTGCGCCACGGGCTCGACGACGGGACGCGGACGGAATGGGCGCTGGAGGACGCTGCCTGCTGGCTGGTCGAGTGCGCCGATGGCGACGGCTTCATCGCCGGGCTGCGCTCGCGCCGGGTGGTCCGTCTGCGGCTTGAGCCGGGCCGCGCGGTGATCGTCGGGGAGCTGGCGCGGATCGACCCCGGCCGGCCGGGCAACCGGCTGAACGACGCCAAGGCCGACGCGCAGGGGCGCCTGTGGATCGGCAGCATGGACGACGGGGAGGAAACGCCGTCCGGCGCCTTCCACCGGCTCGACCCCGATGGTTCGGTCTCGCGTGTGGACGAGGGCTACACCGTCGCCAACGGCCCGGCCCTGTCGCCGGACGGGCGGACGCTCTACCACACCGACAGCGCCGCGCGGACGATCCACGCCTTCGATCTGGACGGCGCGGGGCGGCTGTCCGGCAAGCGCGCCCACATCCGCTTCGGCGAGGCCGATGGCTATCCCGACGGCATGACCTGCGACGCCGAGGGAGGCCTGTGGGTCGCCCATTGGGACGGCGGGCGGGTCAGCCGCTTCCGGCCCGACGGCACGCTGGACCGCGCGATCGCGCTGCCGGTGTCGCGCGTCACCTCCTGCGTCTTCGCCGGTCCCGCCCTCGACCGGCTGTTCGTGACCACCGCGGCCCATGGCATCGGCCGTGACGGCCGGCCCGACGAACCGCTGGCCGGCGCACTGTTCGCGTGCGATCCCGGCGTTCGCGGCCTGCCGCCCGGCCGATTTGGCCGACCGCCGGGCCCACCGCTGGGCTGACCGGCCCACCCGCAATCGACCCGCCAGAAGGACCCCAACGGCCATGGCCTCCAGCGCCCGCCCCTACCGGGGAGTGTTCCCCGTCGTCCCCACCATCTTCACCGAGACGGGGGACCTCGACCTCGCCGGGCAGACGCGCTGCGTCGATTTCATGATCGACGCCGGTTCCGACGGCCTGTGCATCCTCGCCAACTTCTCCGAGCAATTCGTGCTGACCGACGCCGAGCGCGAGCTGCTGATGGAGACCATCCTCGGCCACGTCGCCGGCCGGGTGCCGGTCATCGTCACCACCACCCATTTCAGCACCGCCGCCTGCGCGACGCGCAGCCGCCGCGCCCAGGAGCTGGGGGCGGCCATGGTGATGGTCATGCCGCCCTACCACGGCGCCACCATCCGCGTGCCCGAGGCGGGCATCGTCGGCTTCTTCCAGCGGGTGTCCGACGCCATCGACATCCCGATCATGATCCAGGACGCCCCGGTCAGCGGCACCCCGCTGTCCGCGGAGCTGCTGGCCCGCATGGCGCAGGAGATCGCCAACGTCGCCTACTTCAAGGTCGAGGTGCCGCAGGCCGCCGCCAAGCTGCGCCGGCTGATCGAGCTGGGGGGCTCCGCCGTCGAGGGGCCGTGGGACGGCGAGGAGGCGATCACCCTGCTGGCCGACCTCGACGCCGGGGCCACCGGCGCCATGACGGGCGGCGGCTATCCCGACGGCATCCGCCAGATCGTCGACCCCTTCCTGGCCGGCGACCGCGAGGCGGCGGTGGCTGCCTACGGGCGCTGGCTGCCGCTGATCAACCACGAGAACCGCCAGTGCGGCCTCGCCACCGCCAAGATCCTGATGAAGGAGGGCGGCATCATCGCCTGCGACGCCGTGCGCCACCCGCTGGCGGACCCTCATCCGGCCAGCCGCGCCGGCCTGCTCGACGCCGCCCGCCGCCTCGACCCGCTGGTCCTGCGCTGGGCGCGCTGAAGACAGCGGCGCCACCCCTCGCCAAACCGGGAGACCCATGATGACCATCGCCGGCGAGATGCTGATCGGTGCCGAGAGCCACCGTGGTTCCGACGGCGATTTCCGCGCCGTCGATCCCGCCACCGGCGCGGAACTGGAGCCGGTCTTCGGCGGCGGCGGGGCGGCGGAGGTCGAGCGCGCCTGCGCGCTGGCCTGGGCCGCCTTCGACACCTTCCGCGAGACCGGGCTGGAGGCGCGGGCCGTCTTCCTGGAGACCATCGCCGCGAACATCCTCGACCTCGGCGACGCGCTGATCGCCCGCGCCATGGCCGAGAGCGGCCTGCCGCGCCCCCGGCTGGAGGGGGAGCGCGGGCGCACCGTCGGCCAGCTCCGCCTGTTCGCCCAGACGGTGCGCGAGGGCGGCTGGCTGGAGGCCCGCATCGACCCGGCCCTGCCGGAGCGCACACCGCTGCCGCGCCCCGACGTCCGGCAGCGCCACATCCCGCTCGGGCCGGTCGCGGTGTTCGGCGCGTCGAATTTCCCGCTGGCCTTCTCGGTGGCCGGCGGCGACACCGCGTCCGCGCTGGCCGCCGGTTGTCCGGTCGTGGTCAAGGGCCATTCCGCCCATCCCGGCACGTCGGAGCTGGTCGGCCGGGCCATCCGGGCGGCGGTGGCGTCCTGCGGTCTGCCCGAGGGGGTCTTCTCGCTGCTGTTCGGCGTCGGCAACCCCATCGGAACGGCGCTGGTCGCCGACCCGCGCATCAAGGCGGTGGGCTTCACCGGCTCGCGTGGCGGCGGCCTTGCCCTAATGGCGGCGGCGGCCCGCCGGCCCGAGCCGATCCCGGTCTATGCGGAGATGAGCAGCATCAACCCGGTCTTCCTGATGCCGGCGGCCCTGGCCGCGCGGGCGGAGGCGCTTGGCAAGGGCTTCGTGGCGTCGCTGACCATGGGCGCCGGCCAGTTCTGCACCAACCCCGGCATCCTGCTGGGCGTCGACGGGCCGGACCTCGACCGCTTCGTGGCCGCCGCGGTGGACGCGCTGGGCGGCAGCGCCGCTTCGACCATGCTGACCCCGGCCATACACGCCGCCTACGATTCGGGGGTGGCGCGGCTGTCCGGCAGCGCCGCCGTGGCGACGCTCGCCCGCGGCCTGGCCTGCAGCGGCCCGAACCAGGCCCAGGCCGCCCTGTTCGGCACGACGGCCGACGCCTTCCTCGGCGATCCGGCCCTGCAGGACGAGGTGTTCGGGGCGGCCTCCCTGCTGATCCGCTGCCCGGACGCGGCGGCGATGCGGACCGTCGCCGAACGGCTGGAGGGCCAGCTCACCGCGACCGTCCAGATGGACGCGGCGGACGGCGATGCCGTGGCCGCCCTGCTGCCCACGCTGGAGCGCAAGGCGGGCCGCATCCTGGCCAACGGCTGGCCGACCGGCGTCGAGGTCTGCCACGCCATGGTTCATGGCGGCCCCTTCCCGGCGACGTCGGACAGCCGATCCACCTCGGTCGGCACCTTGGCGATCCGGCGCTTCCTGCGCCCGGTCTGCTACCAGGACATCCCCGCCGCCCTGCTGCCGGAGGCGCTGCGCGACGGCAATCCGCTCGGCCTGTGGCGGCGGATCGACGGCGTGCTTGGACAAGAGTGAGGGAGGGACCGGCAACGCTTTGCCCGCATCGGGCGATCATGCCGGTTTCGGTATCGCTTCGGTCGAGAATCGTATTGGACAGATATGGTTTTGGACGCCTAAAGTTGGCACAACGAACAGATGCGAGCGGGCGCTGCCCGGATCGATGACAAGACACCCAGGGGAGTGAAACGGTATGTCCAGGACATGGCTGATCTCCGCCGCTGCCGCCGCGGCCTTGTTGATCGGACTCGGCGGGGCGCAGGCCGCCGACAAGAAGCTGGTGGTCGGCTTCTCGCAGATCGGCTCGGAATCGGGCTGGCGCGCCGCCGAGACCAAGACCGCCAAGGCGGAGGCCGAGAAGCGCGGGATCGACCTGAAGATCTCCGACGCCCAGCAGAAGCAGGAGAACCAGATCAAGGCCGTGCGCTCCTTCGTCGCCCAGGGCGTGGACGCCATCTTCATCGCGCCCGTGGTGGCGACCGGCTGGGATTCGGTGCTGAAGGAGGCCAAGGAGGCGAAAATTCCCGTCGTCCTGCTCGACCGCCAGATCGAGACCCGCGACCCCGGCCTCTACATGACCGCCGTCACCTCCGACACGGTGCTCGAGGGCCGGGTCGCCGGCGAATGGCTGGCCAAGCAGACCGGCGGCACCTGCAACGTGGTCGAACTCCAGGGCACCGTCGGCTCCTCCCCCGCCATCAACCGCAAGAAGGGCTTCGACGAGGTCGTCGCCAAGAATCCCGGCATGAAGATCGTCCGCACCCAGTCCGGCGACTTCACCCGCGCCAAGGGCAAGGAGGTGATGGAGAGCTTCATCAAGGCGGAGAACGGCGGCAAGTCCATCTGCGCGGTCTACGCCCACAACGACGACATGGCGGTCGGTGCCATCCAGGCGATCAAGGAGGCCGGGCTGAAGCCGGGCAAGGACATCCTGGTCGTGTCCATCGACGGCGTGCCCGACATCTTCAAGGCGATGGCCGACGGCGAGGCGAACGCGACCGTGGAACTGACGCCGAACATGGCCGGTCCGGCCTTCGACGCGCTGATCGCCTTCAAGACGGACGGCAAGGCGCCGCCGAAATGGATCCAGACGGAGTCGGCCCTGTTCACCCCCGACACCGCCAAGGCCGAGTACGAACGCCGCAAGGACGCCTACTGACCCGGCCACCCCACGGCACCGCCGGCGAGGCCCCCCGCATGACGGACCCCACCCCCACCGCGTCGCAGCCGCTGCTGGCGGTGCGCGGCCTGTCCAAGGCCTTCCTGGGCGTCCAGGCGCTCGACGGCGTGGACTTCACCGTGCGCCATGGCGAGATCCACGCCCTCCTCGGCGAGAACGGCGCCGGCAAGTCGACGCTGATCAAGACGCTGACCGGCGTCTACCAGCGCGACGCCGGCACCGTGACGCTGGAGGGGCGGGCCATCGCCCCCCGCGGCGTCGAGGAGGCGCAGCGCCTGCACATCGGCACCGTCTATCAGGAGGTGAACCTGCTGCCCAACCTGTCGGTGGCGGAAAACCTGTTCCTCGGCCGGCAGCCCATGCGGTTCGGGCTGGTCGACCGCGGCGCCATGCGGCGGCGGGCGCGGGCGGTGCTGATCCCCTACGGCCTGTCCCTCGACGTGACGGCGCCGCTGGGCCGCTTCTCGGTGGCGACGCAACAGATCGTCGCCATCGCCCGCGCGGTGGACATGTCGGCCAAGGTGCTGATTCTCGACGAGCCGACGGCCAGCCTCGACGCGCAGGAGGTGGCGGTCCTGTTCAAGGTGATGCGGACCCTGCGGTCGCGCGGCATCGGCATCGTCTTCGTCACCCATTTCCTCGATCAGGTCTACGCGCTGTGCGACCGCATCACCGTGCTGCGCAACGGCCGCCTAGTGGGGGAGCGGCGCACCGCGGAGCTGCCGCGCCTCGACCTCGTCGCCATGATGCTGGGGCGGGAGCTGGAGGCGGCGGCCCACCGCATCGCCCCGACGATGGATGACGCGGAGGAGGACGCCCGGCCGCCGCTGGTCCGCTTCCGCGGCTACGGCAAGGCGCGCAGCGTCGAGCCCTTCGACCTCGACATCCGCCCCGGCGAGGTGGTGGGGCTCGCCGGGCTGCTCGGTTCCGGGCGGACGGAGACGGCGCGGCTGGTCTTCGGCATGGACCGCGCCGACCGGGGCGAGGCGGCGGTGGACGGCCGGACGGTGCGGCTGCGCGGGCCGCGCGACGCCATCCGGCTCGGCTTCGGCTTCTGCCCGGAGGACCGCAAGAAGGAGGGCATCGTCGGCGCGCTGTCGGTGCGCGAGAACATCATCCTGGCGCTCCAGGCCCGCCAGGGCTGGCTGCGGCCGATCCCGCGCCGCCGCCAGGAGGAGATCGCCGACCGCTTCATCCGGCTGCTCGACATCCGCACGCCGCACGCGGAGCAGCCGATCCAGCTGCTGTCCGGCGGCAACCAGCAGAAGGCGCTGCTCGCCCGCTGGCTGGCGACCGAGCCGCGTCTGCTGATCCTCGACGAGCCGACGCGCGGCATCGACGTCGGCGCCCACGCCGAGATCATCCGCCTGATCGAGCGGCTGTGCGCCGACGGCATGGCCCTGCTGGTCGTCTCGTCGGAGCTTGAGGAGATCGTCGCCTACAGCCGCCGCGTCGTCGTGCTGCGCGACCGCCGCCACGTGGCGGAGCTGAGGGGAGGGGAGGTCGCCGTGGACCGCATCGTCGCCGCCATCGCGTCGGAGCCCGATCCCGTCGAGGCGCGCCCATGACGCGGCCGCTTCCCGGCCCGTCGCGCAACCTGCCGCAATACGGCGCGCTGGCCGCCGTGCTGCTGGCCAACTGGCTGCTCTTCCCCGACTTCTTTTCCATCCGGCTGCAGGACGGCCGGCTGTTCGGCAGTCTGGTCGACGTGCTGAACCGCGGCGCCCCGGTGGCGCTGCTCGCCGTCGGCATGACCATGGTCATCGCCACCCGCGGCGTCGACCTGTCGGTGGGTGCGGTGATGGCGATCTCCGGCGCGGTCGCCGCCACCCTGACCCAGGCGGGCTGGGGGCTGGCCCCGGTGCTGGCGGCGTCGCTGGGCGCCGGTCTGCTGTGCGGCCTGTGGAACGGCCTGCTGGTGGCGGTCCTGCGCATCCAGCCGATCATCGCCACCCTGATCCTGATGGTCGCCGGGCGCGGCATCGCCCAGCTGGTCACCGAGGGGCAGATCGTCACCTTCACCAGCCCCGGCCTCGCCTTCATCGGCAGCGGGTCCTTCCTGACCGTGCCGATGCCGGTGGTCATCACCGCCGTCCTGCTGGGGGTGACCGCGCTGCTGGTCCGGACGACCGCGCTGGGGCTGATGATCGAGGCGGTCGGCGTCAACCGGCTGTCCAGCGCCGGGGCGGGCGTCAACACGCCGGTCGTGCTGATCGCCGTCTATGTCTGGTGCGGCCTGTGCGCCGCGGTCGCCGGTCTGGTGGTCGCCGCCGACATCCGCGGCGCCGACGCCAACAACGCCGGCCTGTGGCTGGAGCTGGACGCCATCCTGGCGGTGGTGGTCGGCGGCACCTCCCTGCTCGGCGGCCGGTTCGGGCTGCTGCTGTCGGTGGTCGGGGCGCTGACCATCCAGGCGATGAACACCGGCATCCTGCTGAGCGGCTTCAAGCCGGAGTTCAACCTGATCGTCAAGGCGGGCGTCCTGATGGTCGTCCTGCTGCTGCAATCCCCGACCCTGACGCTGTTCCTGCCGCGTCCGGCAAGCCCCCGGCCGGTCCGGGCGCCAGCCAAGCCCAAGAGCCCAAGCCCGAGCGCGGGAGCGTGACGCCATGATCCACCGCTTCCTTCCCCTGCTGGTGACCAGCGCCGTCCTGGTGGTCGGCTTCCTGCTCTGCGCCGCGCAGTTTCCCAACTTCGCCTCGCTGCGGGTCGTCGGCAACCTGCTGACCGACAACGCCTTTCTCGGCATCACGGCGGTCGGCATGACCTTCGTGATCCTGTCGGGCGGCATCGACCTGTCGGTGGGGGCGGTGATCGGCTTCACCACCGTGCTGCTGGCGGTGCTGATCGAGCAGGGCGGCTGGCACCCCTTCTCCGCCTTCGCGGTGGCGCTGGCGGTGGCCGGCGGCTTCGGCGCGGCGATGGGCGCCGTCATCCACGTCTTCCAGATGCCGCCCTTCATCGTCACGCTGGCCGGCATGTTCGTCGCCCGCGGCCTCGGCTTCGTGCTGAGCACCGATTCCATTCCGATCAACCACCCGCTCTACGCGGAGCTGGGCGATCTGGCGCTGCGCTTCGACGGCGGGGGAAAGCTGACCTTGCCGGCGCTGCTGATGCTGGGGGTGGTCGCCGCCGCGGTGGTGTGCGCCCATTGGACGCGTTTCGGCGCCAACCTTTACGCGCTCGGCGGCAACCGCCAGTCGGCGGAGCTGATGGGCGTGCCGGTGGGCCGCACCACGGTGGCGGTCTACGCCCTGTCGGGGCTGCTGGCCGGGCTGGCCGGGATCGTCTTCTCGCTCTACACCGGGGCCGGCTATTCGCTGGCGGCGACGGGGGTGGAGCTGGACACCATCACCGCGGTGGTGATCGGCGGCACCCAGTTGACCGGGGGTTACGGCTATGTGATCGGCACCTTCATCGGCGTGCTGATCCAGGGGCTGATCCAGACCTACATCACCTTCGACGGCAGCCTCAGCAGCTGGTGGACGAAGATCGCCATCGGCGTCCTGCTGTTCGTCTTCATCCTGCTGCAGAAGGGCCTGCTGGCGGTCTGGACCGGCCGCGGCGGCGCCCCGGCGGAGGCGTGATCCCGCCGGTGTGGTGGGCTATTTGGCGGGTGCGGTCGCCAGGGTGACCTTGTTCATGAAGTTCTCGGCTTGCCCCTTCACGACCAGCGGGAAGGCGTCGGCGACGGCGTCGATCAGCGGGTCGAGCCAGCTCTGCTCGGCCTTGGCGAAGTCGTGGAGGACGTAGCCGCTGACCCGGTCCTTGTCGCCGGGATGGCCGATGCCCAGGCGGATGCGCCAGTATTCCTTGCCGAGATGCGCGTCGATGGAACGCAGGCCGTTGTGCCCGCCATGCCCGCCGCCCTTCTTCACCCGGAGCTTGCCGGGCGGCAGGTCCAGCTCGTCATGGATGACGACGACGTCCTCGGGCTTCAGCTTGAAGAACTGGACGGCCGCGGTGACCGACTGGCCGGACAGGTTCATGAAGGTCAGCGGCTCCAGGGCGATCACCTTCTCGCCGCCGATCGTGCCCTCGGCGGTCTGGCCCTGGAAACGCTTGCGCCAGGGGCCGAAGCCGTGGCGGCGGGCAATCTCCTCCACCGCCATGAAGCCGATGTTGTGCCGGTTGCGCGCGTATTCCGCGCCAGGGTTGCCCAATCCCACCAGCAGCAGCATGGCGCACTCTCCTCATCTCGAAACAGCGTAAGCCGGAAACGAAACAGGGGGCCGAAGCCCCCTGTCGCAACCCCAAAGGCGGCTTCCGATCAGGAAGCGGCGGCCTCGGCGCCCTCGGCCTCTTCGGACTTCAGGCCCGACGGGGCGACGATCGTGGCGATCGTGAAGTCGCGGTCGGTGATGGTCGAGGCGACACCCTCCGGCAGCTTCACCGCGGAGATGTGGATCGAATCGCCGACGTCGTAGCCCTCGCAGGAGATCGTGATCTGCTCCGGGATGTTGCCGGCGGAGACGGTCACGTCCAGCTCGTGGCGGACGATGTTCAGCACGCCGCCGCGCTTCAGGCCCGGCGACTTCTCCTGGTCGACGAACTCGACCGGAACCTGCACGGTGGTGCGGGTGTCGGCGGAGACGCGCAGGAAGTCGACGTGCAGCGGGACGTCGGTGACCGGATGGAACTGCACATCGCGCGGCAGGACCCGGTGGGTGGCGCCATCGACGGTGACGTCGAACAGGTGCGTGAAGAAGCCCGCCTGGTTCAGGACGCGGGTGAACGCGAACTTCTCCAGCGAAATCATGATGGGGGCCTGCTTGCCACCGTAGATCACGGCCGGGATACGGCCATCACGACGGGTCTGGCGGGCGGTCCCCTTGCCGGCCCGGTCGCGCGCTTCGGCGCTGAGCGGAACGATCTGCGTCATCGGATAACTCCTTGAACGGAAAAAAGCGCCAGCCTCCAGGGGTGCTGACGCGTGGGCGCGGTGATTAAGCCATGCGGGGCGCGGCGTCAAGGACAGAGTCCGGAAACGCGCGGATGGCGCCCATGAAAAAAGCCCTTCCCCCGCGAAGGGGAAGGGCTTTTCGCGTGTGGTCCGGCGCCGTTACGAGAACAGGCTCGACACCGAACGTTCCTCGCTGATGCGGGTGATCGCGTCGGCGAGCAGCGGGGCGATGGTCAGCTGGCGGATGTTGCGGGACACGCGCACGGCCTCGGTCGCCTGGATGCTGTCGGTGGTGACCAGCTGCTCCAGCGGCGACACAGCCACGCGGGCCACCGCACCGCCGGACAGGACGCCGTGGGTGCAGTAGGCGTGGACCGACTTCGCGCCGGCGTCCATCAGGGCGACCGCGGCGTTGCACAGCGTGCCGCCCGAATCCACGATGTCGTCGAGCAGGATGCAGCGGCGGTTCTTGACGTCGCCGATGATGTTCATCACCTCCGACACGCCGGCGCGCTCACGCCGCTTGTCGATGATGGCGAGATCGGCGTCCAGCCGCTTGGCCAGCGAGCGGGCGCGCACCACGCCGCCGACGTCGGGCGACACCATCGTCACCTCGCCGATGTCCTCGAAGGTCGCGCGGATGTCCTTCTCGAACACCGGGGCGGCCATCAGGTTGTCGGTCGGGATGTCGAAGAAGCCCTGGATCTGGCCCGCATGCAGGTCCATGGTCAGCACGCGGTTGGCGCCGGCCTGGGTGATGAGGTTGGCGACCAGCTTGGCCGAGATCGGCGTGCGCGGGCCGGTCTTGCGATCCTGGCGCGCATAGCCGTAGTAGGGGAGGACCGCCGTGATGCGCCGGGCCGACCCGCGACGCAGGGCGTCGATGGTGACCAGCAGCTCCATCAGGTTGTCGTTGGCCGGGAACGACGTCGACTGGACCACGAACACGTCTTCGCCGCGCACGTTCTCCAGGATTTCGACGAACACCTCCATGTCCGAAAAACGGCGGATGCTCGCTTTGGTCAGCGGCACGCCGAGACAGGTGGAGATGGCCTCGGCCAGCGGACGGTTGCTGTTGCCGGCAAGCACCTTCATCGCAGTCGGCTCTCTCTGCAGGGAATAGGTTCCGGTGCGCCCGTCAGTCCCTTGCCGACGCCGCCCCTTGAAAACGCGGCGGACCATAACAAAGGGCCGGACCTATGTAAACGTTCCATGACGGGCGGTTCAAGACGCCGCAGCCAGCCGGCCCTGCGATTCCCGCATGGCGCAAGCGTGGCGGCAGGCGGTGGGCGAGGGCCTCCCGCGCATCACCGCACCGCGAACTTCGCAAGGTGCGATTTCATGGGCAGGTCGGCCTTCACGAAATGGTCGAAGAACCAGAATTGCAGAAGCTCGTCCGCCTTGGCCTTCACATAGGCGTACTCGAAGGCCGACTCCTCGGCGTCCACCTGCCCGATGATGTCGTCCAGGAGGGTGGCCAGCCGGCGGTGCTGCCCCCGGTGCTCCTCCAGATGCGGGTAGCGCATCGAGGCCTGGACCCGCTCCTCCCGCAGGAAATGGCGGACCGAGACGCGGCGCAGCTCGCTCAGCAGGGCCAGCGCCTGCCTGCGCCCCGCTTCCTCGCCCGGCAGGGCGACGAAGCGGCGGATCAGCTCGTGCTGCATCCGGTGGTCGGCGTCCAGCCCGCCGTTGTCGAGCACCATCCGCGCGCTGCGCCAATCGCCCCGCCCATCACTCCGATGCGTCTCGTCCCGGTGCGCGTCCATCGTCATGCCGGCGTCCCCCTCTCCGGAATGCCCTCACCCTTGAGAATCAATCTTACCCGAAATGGGTCGTATCGCAATCAGTCAGAGGTAAGAACAATTTTGAGGCGAAGGATTTTTCGGTCGCCTTCAGCCCTGAAGGACGATGGCCGACAGGCCGCGCCCATAATCCTTCTCGCCGCGCAGGCAGGAGCGGCGGTAGCTGAAGAAGCGGTCCTCCTCGACGACCGTGTCGTTGGGGCAGCGCTGGATGATCTCCACCCCGGTGTCGCCCAGGCGGCGGGTGATGTAGCCGGCCAGATCGAACAGGAAATGGTCGGTGCGGCGGGCCGGTGCGAAATAGTCGCGGTTGCGCGGGTCCTCATCGAGGAAGGAGGCGGGGAACTCCGGCCCGACCTCGTAGGAGCGCTGGGCGATGCAGGGGCCGATGGCGGCGACGATGCGGTTGCGCTTGGCGCCCAGCTCCACCATGCGCTCGATGGTCGCCTCCAGCACGCCGCCCTTGGCGCCCTTCCAGCCGGCGTGGGCGGCGCCGATGACGCGGGCCTTCTCGTCGGCGAACAGCACCGGCGCGCAGTCGGCGGTCAGGATGCCCAGCGCGATGCCCGGACGGTCGGTCGCCATGGCGTCGGCGTGGGGCGCCTGATCGGGCGTCCAGGGCTCGGTGACGGCGACGCAGGTCGGGCTGTGCACCTGATAGCAGGTGACGAGCCGCTCCGGCGGAACGTCCATGCGGGCCGCGGCGCGCGCGCGGTTCTCCGCCACGGCGGCGGGCGCGTCCCCGGACCCGAAGCCGACGTTCAGCGAGGCGTACAGCCCCGTCGACACGCCGCCGGTGCGGGTGAAGAAGGCGTGTCGGATGTGGGTGATGTCGTTCAGCGCGCCAAGCGTAATCACGAACCCGTCCCTTTGCTGTCGCGGTCTCTTGTTCGGATGCCAGTGTCTAGGATGCCGGTTCCGGGCTTTCGAAGCCCGCCGGAGGCCCCAGGCCGGGGGAGGCGAGGGCCACCACCTTGAAGAGGGTGCCCATTTGGTCGGGCGCGATCAAGCGGGCCAGTGCGGAGTCGATGTCCGCGGCCTGCTTGGCCGTCGCGCCGCGCTTCAGCGCGGCGGCGCGCGGCTGGATTCCCAATCGGGCGAGCCAGTCGCCCTGGTCCACCGGCCCGAAGCTCTCCGCCCCGCTCTCGCGCGCGGCGGCGGCGATGGCGGCGAAGTCCACATGGGCGGTCAGGTCGGCCTCGCCCGGCGCGTCCAGCACCGGGGCGTAGGCGTGGCGGCGCAGCGCCTGGAGCGTGTCGCCGACCGCCGGCCCGCCGCGGTAGCCGTAGTCGATCACCAGGGCCGCGCCGGGGTGGGCGGCCAGACGCTCCCCGATCAGGCGGGCCACCGCCTGGGAGGCCGGGGAGACCTCGACCACGCTGCCCTCCGGCGCGTCGCGCAGGGCCGGCGGGATCAGCCGGGCGCCGGCGCTGCCGAAGGCCTCCAGGACGAAGCGGAAGCGGGGCGTGTCGGCCGGCGTATTGGCGGGCGCGGCGGGGTCGAGGTCGACCAGCCGCTCGAACCAGCCGTGGTTGGTCTTCTGGACCTGACGGATGGGCAGGGCGTCGAAGAACTCGTTGGCGAGGATCAAGGTCGGGCCCGCGGGCACGTCCTCCAGCCGGTCGTGCCACGTGACCGGAACGCCGGCCAGCGTTTCCTGCTGGCGGGCGCGCAGCGTCGGGCTGGTCTCCACGAGATGGACCCGGGCGGCGTCGCGGAAGGCGGGGACGAGCGCGGCGGCGCGCAGGGCGTCCTGCATCAGCGTGCCGCGGCCCGGCCCCAGCTCCACCAGATGGAAGGGGGCGGGGCCGCCCAGCCGCGCCCAGGTGTCGACGCACCACAGCCCGGCCAGCTCGCCGAACATCTGGCTGATTTCCGGAGCGGTGGTGAAGTCGCCGGACACGCCGAAGGGGTCCTGGCGCATGTAGTAGCCGAAGCGCGGATGCCCCAACGCCTCCGCCATGAAGGCGGCGACCGACAGCGGCCCGTCCATCAGGATGCGGCGGGCGAGGTGGTGGGCGAGGCTGTCCGGGGCGTCACTCATGGCGGAACCTTGCGAACTCAGACGGCGGCGGGGCGGCGGCGGGCCTGGGCGACCAGCCAGACACCGAACAGAACCATCGGCACGGACAGAAGTTGTCCCATCGTCGCCCCGGCGTAGAGGAAGCCGAGCTGCGCGTCCGGCTCGCGGAAGAACTCCGCGATGATTCGCGACAGGCCGTAGCCGATGAAGAAGATGCCCGCCGTCATGCCGGCCCGCCCGCGCACGGCGGGCATCCGCACCAGAATGGCCAGGAGGACGAACAGGACCGCCCCCTCCAGAAAGGCTTCATAGAGCTGACTGGGGTGCCGCGGCACCTGGAGCGGGTCGCGCGGGAACACCACCGCCCAGGACACGTCGGGCGCCGGGCGGCCGTACAGCTCGCCGTTGATGAAGTTGGCGATGCGGCCGAAGAACAGGCCGATGGGGGCCGCCGCCGCGATCAGGTCGCCGAAGGCCAGCGGCGACAGGCCGCGCTTCCAGCAGAACAGCAGGATCGCGCCCAACACGCCGATCAGGCCGCCGTGGAAGGACATGCCGCCGTGCCAGACCATCAGCGCGTCGAGCGGATTCTGGAGGTAGAAGGGCAGGTTGTAGAACAGCACGTAGCCGATCCGCCCGCCCAGGATGACGCCGACCACGGCCCAGGTCAGGAAGTCGTCGTAATCCTCCGCCGAGGGGCGGCCCGGCGTGCTGCGGGCCAGCGCCAGGCAGTAGCGCCAGCCGAGCACGAAGCCCGCCAGATAGGCCAGCGCGTACCAGCGGATGACGATCGGCCCGAGTTCGAACGCCACGGGGTCGATGGCGGGGAAGGCGATGGCGAGCATGCGCGGCGGGTGCCTTATGTTGTTTCGGCGTTTCCCCGGTCGGGGAGAGGCGGAACCGTCAGCGGTAGGGGTCGGGCTGCGACAGGAAATCCTGGACGTAGCGGCGCACGCCCTCCTCCAGCTCGGTGAAGGGCTGGTCGAATCCGGCGGCGCGCAGGCGTTCGGTGCGCGCCTCGGTGAAATACTGGTACTTGCCCTGAAGCTCGGCCGGCATGTCGAAATACTCGACCCGCGGCTCCAGCCCCAGCGCGGCGAAGGTGGCGAGCGCCAGATCCTTGAAGCTGCGCGCCTTGCCGGTGCCGACGTTGAACAGCCCGCTGACCTGCGGGTTGTCGTACAGCCACAGCATCACCGCCACGCAGTCGTCCACGAAGATGAAGTCGCGGAGCTGCCCGCCGTCCTCGAACTCCGGGCGGTGCGACTTGAACAGCCGCGCCGGCTCCCCGGCCGTGAGCCTGGGGTGCAGCTTGGCGACGACGCTCATCATGTCGTCCTTGTGCCGCTCGTTGGGGCCGTAGACGTTGAAGAACTTCAGGCCCGCCCACTGCGGCGGGACGATGTCGCCCTCGCTCACCACGCGGGCGACGCGGCGGTCGATCAGATGCTTGGACCAGCCATAGGCGTTGAGCGGGCGCAGGGCCGCCAGCGCTTCCGGCGAGCCATCGTCGTCGAAGCCGGCGGAGCCGTCGCCGTAGGTCGCGGCGGAGGAGGCGTAGATCAGCCGGGCGCCCCGCCACGAGGACCAGCGCCAGAGGTCCAGCGTCAGCGCCACGTTGTTGGCGACGATCCGGTCCACGTCGCGCTCCGTCGTCGCCGAGATGGCGCCGAGGTGGAAGATCACGTCGATCTCCGCGGCGTGCTGGTCGAGGAAGGCCAGCGCGTTTTCCGGCGCGACGAGGGTGGCGAGTTCCCGCTTGGCGAGATTCTGCCACTTCTCCCCGTCGCCGAAGCGGTCGATCACCGCGACGTTGGTGATCCCGCGCGCGGCCAGGGCCGCCACGAGGTTCGAGCCGATGAAACCGGCCCCACCGGTGACCACGATCATGCGCTTTTCCTTGCCGCCGGACCGAAAGAAAGGACGAGCGTCCTTATAGGGTCCGGGGGGCGGGGCCGCAAGGTGGGGTGGGGCGTATCAGGGCTTCGAACTCAGGTTAACAACGCCAATCGAGACGACGCTCATTCCTTCTCCCCCCTGCGGAGACGGTTAGGATGAGGGGGCGGCCGAAGGCCGGATCAGCCCTGCAAAGCGGCGGCGTTTCCCCCTCACCGGCCCTCCGGGCCACCCTCTCCCCGGAGGGGAGAGGGTTATTCGATGCAGGGTGAGCCGAACATGAAGCTGAGTTCGGAGCCCTGGGGGCGTATGGCGCACCCTGCGGTTCCGGAAGGGCACGCGGTCGCTCATGCACCCTTCCGCCGCTCCTCCTCCTCGTCGAGCAGGGCCTTGCGCGACAGCTTGCCGATCATCGTCTTGGGCAGCTCGCCGCGGAACTCGACCGCCTTGGGCATCTCGATGGGCGAGAGCTTGTCCTTGAGGAAGTCGATCAGCTCCTCCCGCGTCAGGGTCTTGCCGTCGTCGACGCGGATGTAGGCCTTCACCGTCTGGCCGCGGTACTCGTCGGGCAGGCCGGCGACCACGCATTCGGCGACGGCGGGGTGCAGGTAGATCGCCTCCTCGACGTTGCGCGGGTAGACGTTGAAGCCGCTGCACAGGATCATGTCCTTGATGCGGTCGACGATGTGGGTGTAGCCGTCCTCGTCCATGTAGCCGACGTCGCCGGTGTGCAGGCGCCCGTCCACCAGGGTCAGCGCCGTTTCGGACGGCTTGTTCCAGTAGCCCTTCATCACCTGCGGGCCGCGGATGCACACCTCGCCCTTCTCGCCGACGGGCAGGACGCGGCGCGGCTCCTCCAGGCTGACGATCTCGATCATCGTGCCGGGCAGGGGCAGCCCGATGGAGCCGGCCTTGTTCAGCCCGGACACCGGATTCGCCGTGGCGACGGGCGAGGACTCGGACAGGCCGTAGCCCTCCACCAGCACGCAGCCGGTGTTCCGCTCGAACGCCTCCTTCACCTCCACCGGCAGGGGGGCGCCGCCCGACAGGCAGTAGCGGATCGAGGAGAGGTCGTACTTCTCCAGATGCTTGTGGTGGTTGATCGCCGTGTAGATGGTCGGCACCGCCGGGAACAGCGTCGGCTTCCTGGCGTGGATGGTCTCCATCACCTGATCCAGCTCGAAGCGCGGCAGCATCACGATCTCCGCCCCGATGCGGATGCTGAAGTTCATCACCACCGTCATGGCGAAGACGTGGAAGAAGGGCAGCACGCCCAGCATCCGCTCCTCCCCCTGCCGCGCGCCGACGAACCAC
Organism: Azospirillum sp. TSH58; assembly: GCF_003119115.1. NCBI lineage: Bacteria > Pseudomonadati > Pseudomonadota > Alphaproteobacteria > Rhodospirillales > Azospirillaceae > Azospirillum > Azospirillum sp. TSH58. The sequence goes on along the minus strand of NZ_CP022366.1, from coordinate 621,393 downwards.
AGGCTGCACTGCTCGGTGTTGGCGTAGAGGTTGGCGTGGGTCAGCATGGCGCCCTTGGGCACGCCGGTGGTGCCGCCGGTGTATTGCAGCACCGCCACATCCTCCACCGGGTCGATGGCGACCGGTTTCGGGGCGCCGTCGTTGGCGACCAGCTGGCGGAAGGACAGGTGGCGGTCGTCCGCGGGGATGCGCGCGACCTCCGCCCGCTTCGCGATGGGGAACAGCCAGTTCTTGGGGAAGGGCAGGATGTCGGCCATCGGGCAGATCACCAGCCGCTTCAGCCCCGATTCGGCGAGCATCCGCGCCATCTTGCCGTAGAGGACCTTGAGGTCGAGCGTGACCATCAGCTCGACGCCGCTGTCGGTGATCTGGTGATGCAGCTCCCGCTCGGCGTAGAGGGGGTTGAAGTTCACCACCGTCCCGCCGGCCTTCAGGATCGCGAAGTAGCAGATCACGTAATAGGGCGTGTTGGGCAGGAACAGCCCGACGCGCACGCCCTTGCCGACGCCGATCGCCTGGAAGCCTCGGGCGGCGCGCTCCACCATCCGCGCCACCTCCGCGTAGGTCGTGCGTTTGCCCATGAAGTCCAGGAAGGGGCGTTCCGCGAAACGGGCCGCTGCGTCCTCCAGCAGCGCGGTCAGCGGTTTCACCGGAATCGGCGCGTTCCAGTCCACGTCGGGCGGATAACCCAGGGTCCAGCTCTGGTCCGGCAGTTTGCGGGCCGCATCCCCCATCATCGTTTTCCCTCCCATGTTCGTTCTTATTCGGTTTTTGATCGGCCCCGGTGCCCGTTCGGGCTTGTTGGGGGGCCTTTGGCGCATTGTAGCCCTTTTTGTAACCCGTCATCCGGAGAAATGGTCCCTGTGACGGTCCCGCCGCCAGAGGCAAAGGGCGGGTGTGAAGAAAAAATTACGCTGGAACCCCTATTTTCTGTGTGGCTAAAATCATGCCTGGCGGACGATCCGGCTCGGCCGGGCGGCGCCGAACCCGTTCACCGCGCCTGGCGCCTCGACCGAAAGGTTCGGACTCGTGTCTACAGCCGATTCACATTCCAGCGGCGTCCTGGACGCTCCCTTCTCGGGCGAGGGCGTCCAGGTTCGCGTCCTGGTGAAATGGTTCGATCCGGTCAAGGGCTTCGGCTTCGCGGCGCCGCAGGACGGGACGACCGACGCCTTCCTGCACATCTCCGTTCTCAACCGGGCCGGGCTGCACGAGGTCGGCGAGGGGGCGGAGCTTCTGTGCCGGGTGGTTCCGGGGGCCAAGGGGCCGCAGGTGGCCGACATCCTGGAGGTGCTGAGCACCGGCACGCCCGCCGAGAGCCGCGCCCCGCGCCGCGACCCGACGTCCGGCCCCGAGGAGGAACTGACGGGCACCGTGAAGTGGTTCAAGCCGGAGCAGGGCTTCGGGTTCGTCACGGCGGACGACGGGGCCAAGGACGTCTTCGTCCACAAGAGCATCCTGCGCCGCTGCAATCTGACCGGGCTGGAATCCGGGCAGCGCGTGCTGCTGCGGGCGCGCGCCGCGCCGAAGGGGCGGGAGGCGTGCTGGATCGTGCCGCTGTGACGCGGCTGCCGACGTTGGAAAGACGGCGGGGCGTGCGGACTTGTTGTATTTTCTTTAATTACTGTTGATTACCATCGTCGATGCCTTTGTCCCTTGCAGGCTGACGGTGATGCCGCTGTCCGGACCGTTTCACTTCCAAACCTCCGCCGGAATCGATGGTCGCGGCGCGGAAAGCGACGGGCCGCGCGCGGACGGCAGCTATCTGGACCGCGAGTTCGGGGCCTATGTGGTGCCGGTCGTGCTGGGCCATCACCGGATTTCCGGCCGCGACGACGACATGCTGGTGACCACGCTCGGCTCCTGCGTCGCCGCCTGCATCAACGATCCGGTGGCCCGGGTCGGTGGCATGAACCATTTCCTGCTGCCGGGCTCCCCGTCCGGCGGCGAGGGGTATGGGGTGGCGACCCGCTACGGCAGCGTGGCGATGGAGTGGCTGATCAACGACCTGCTGGAGCGCGGCGCCCGGCGCGAGCGGATGGAGGTCAAGCTGTTCGGGGCGGCCCGCGTCATCGACACCAGCCTGGACGTCGGCGCCGCCAACGCCGCCTTCGCGGTGGACTATGTGCGGCGGGAGGGGTTGGCGCTGGCCGTTCAGGATCTGGGCGGCGACAAGGGACGGCGCGTCCATTTCTTCCCGGCCACCGGCCGGGCCTTCCGCCGCCTGCTGCGCCCCGAGGCGGAGCGCGAGACGGTGCATCAGGAGATGGACTATCTCCAGGCGCTGCGGCGCACCCCCATGGAGGGGGAGATGGAGCTGTTCGACCGGCGCTGACGGGGGTCACTCCCGCAGGATTTCCGCGGCCTCCACGGTCATCCATTCCGCCTGGTCGTTGTCCTCGCCATCGGTGAAGAGGGCAACGGTCACCGGCTCCTCCCCCGGCTTGCGGGCGGGAAAGTGATAGCCGCAGGCCGAGCCGCCGGGCCCGCCGCCGGTGTGCCCCCAGTAGGGTCCGGCCTGCCCGTCGCGCTCCACCATCAGGCCGAGGCCGTAGCCCGGCTCGACCCAGGGGCGCCCGCGCATCGTCCCCGGCACCGGGAGGGAGTCGTGCATCCGCGCCGCCAGGGCGCCGGGCAGCATGCCGCCCGCGAACAGCGCGTGGAGAAGGCCGGCGATGTCCTGCGCCGTCGCCGCCACCACGCCATGGGCCACCCAGCCGGGATGGTAGAGGGCGGCCACGTCGGCGGGCGGACCGTCCTTCCCGCCGAGATAGGGGCTGGGGCCGGTCCACAGGCCGGACAGGTCGCCGCGCTCCGTCGGCACCGACCAGCCGGTCAGGCCGAGCGGCCCGAACAGCTCGCGGTCGAGCGCCTGGGCGAAGGGCAGGCCGGAGGCCCGCTCCAGCACCCGCTTCGCCAGCAGATAGCCGATGTTGGAATAGGAAAACTCCCGCCCCGGCGGGGCGAACAGGTCGGCGGCGCGGCAGCGCTCCAGGAAGCCGTCCTCGCTCCACGGCTCCTCGCCCGCCCGCACGGCGGCGTGATAGGCGGGGCTGCCGCCGTAATTGCGCAGGCCCGCGCGGTGGCCGAGCAGCTGGGTCAGTGTGATCCGGTCGGCCGCCGCGAAGTCCGGCAGCCAGCGGTCCAGCGGGGCGTCGGGGTCGATCAGGCCGCGCCCGCACAGGCGCAGCAGGGCGGCGGCGGTCAGGGTCTTGGTGATGCTGTAGACGAGGAAGCGGGTCGTGACCGGCGGCTGCGCCGCGCCGCCGCGGGCGAGGCCGGCGGTCCAGGAGCGTGGACCCGAACGGACCGCCACCACCGCGGCGCTGGCCGCGGCGGGACCGTCGCCCTCGTCGAGGCAGGCGCCGAGGCGTTCGGTCAACAGGTCGATGTGCCGGGTCGGAAGGGCGGCGTCAGTGTCCACGGAACCATCCCTCAAAAAACGAAGGCCCCCGGGGTGGGGGCCTTCGCGTCGTCGGGTACCGGTCAGTCGCGCTTCACCGTGTCGGCGTCGAGCGCCGCCTGGGCGGCGGCCAGACGGGCGATCGGCACGCGGTAGGGCGAGCAGGACACGTAATCCAGCCCGACCTTCTCGCAGAAGGAGATGGAGGCCGGGTCGCCGCCATGCTCGCCGCAGATGCCGAGCTTGATGTTCGGACGGACCTTGCGGCCGCGCTCCGTGGCGATGGCGATCAGCTCGCCCACGCCGTCCTGGTCCAGCGTCTGGAACGGGTCGTGCTCCAGGATGCCCTGGCGCTGGTACTCCGGCAGGAAGGCGCCGGCGTCGTCGCGCGACAGGCCGAAGGTCGTCTGGGTCAGGTCGTTCGTGCCGTAGGAGAAGAACTCCGCCGTCTCGGCGATCTCACCGGCCTTCAGCGCGGCGCGCGGCAGCTCGATCATGGTGCCGACCATGTACTCGAACGTGACGCCGGTCGCGTCCATGACCTCCTTGGCGACGCGGTCGACGACCGCCTTGAGGATGTCCAGCTCCTTCTTGGTGCCGATGAGCGGGATCATGACCTCCGGCATCACCGTCTCGCCCGTGGTCTGGGAGACCTCGGCGACCGCGCTGAAGATGGCGCGGGCCTGCATCTCGTAGATCTCGGGGTAGGTGATGCCGAGGCGGCAGCCGCGATGGCCGAGCATCGGGTTGGCCTCGTGGAGCTGCACCACGCGGTGGTTCACCTTGAGCTGGTCGGTGCCGGTGGCCTTGGCGACCTCCGCCATCTCCGCCTCGGTGTTGGGCAGGAACTCGTGCAGCGGCGGGTCGAGCAGGCGGATGGTCACCGGCAGGCCCGACATGATCGTGAACAGCTCGACGAAGTCCTTCTTCTGGAAGGGCTCCAGCTTGGCCAGCGCGGCGCGGCGGCCGGCCTCGCTCTCCGCCAGGATCATCTCGCGCACCGCCAGGATGCGGTCAGGGTCGAAGAACATGTGCTCGGTGCGCGACAGGCCGATGCCCTCCGCGCCGAACTTCCGCGCGGTGCGGGCGTCCAGCGGGGTTTCCGCGTTGGTGCGGATCTTCATGCGGCGCAGCGAATCGGCCCAGCCCATCAGCGTGGCGAAGTCGCCCGACAGTTCCGGCTGGATCGTCGGCACCTGGCCCAGCATCACCTCGCCGGTCGAGCCGTCGATGGTGACGATGTCGCCTTCCTTGATGGTGACGCCGCGGACCGACATGATCTTGGACTTGTAGTCCACGCGCAGGTCACCGGCGCCCGACACGCAGGCGCGGCCCATGCCGCGGGCCACCACGGCGGCGTGGCTGGTCATGCCGCCGCGGGTGGTCAGGATGCCGCGGGCGGCGTGCATGCCGTGGATGTCCTCCGGGGAGGTCTCCACGCGGCAGAGGATGACCGCCTCGCCCTGGCCGGCCAGCGTCTCCGCCTCGTCGGCGGTGAAGACGACCTTGCCCGAGGCCGCACCCGGCGACGCCGGCAGGCCCTTGGCGATGACCTTGCGCTCCGCCTTCGGGTCCAGCGTCGGGTGGAGGAGCTGGTCGAGCGAGGCGGGGTCGATGCGGCGCACGGCCTCGGCCTTGTCGATCAGCCCTTCCTCGGCGAGGTCGACGGCGATCTTCAGCGCCGCCGGTGCGGTGCGCTTGCCGTTGCGGGTCTGCAGCATGAACAGCTTGTTCTGCTGGACCGTGAACTCGATGTCCTGCATGTCGCGGTAGTGCTTCTCCAGCGTGAGGCGGACCTCGTTCAGCTGGTTGAAGACCTCCGGCATGACCTCTTCCATGGCGGGGAGGTCGGACTTGTTCGCCTCCTTGCCGGCGATGGTCAGGTGCTGCGGCGTGCGGATGCCGGCCACCACGTCCTCGCCCTGGGCGTTGACGAGGTATTCGCCGTAGAAGGCGTTCTCGCCGGTGGACGGGTTGCGGGTGAAGGCCACGCCGGTCGCGCAGTCGTTGCCCATGTTGCCGAACACCATGCACTGCACGTTCACGGCGGTGCCCCAGTCGGCGGGGATGTCGTGCAGCTTGCGGTAGGTGATGGCGCGGGCGTTCATCCAGGAGCCGAACACGGCGCCGACGGCGCCCCACAGCTGCTCCTGAACGTCCTGCGGGAAGGGCTTGCCGAGTTCGTGCTCGACGGCCTTCTTGTAGTCCTCGATGACGGCCTGCCAGTCGGCGGCGCTGAGGTCGGTGTCGAGGTTGTGGTTCTTGTCGCGCTTGTGGTTGTCCAGGATCTCCTCGAAATGGTGGTGGTCAACGTCCAGCACCACGTTCGAGTACATCTGGATGAAGCGGCGGTAGCTGTCGTAGGCGAATCGGGCGTCGCCCGAGCGCTTGGCGAGGCCGGCGGCGGTCGCGTCGTTCAGCCCGAGATTCAGCACCGTGTCCATCATGCCCGGCATGGAGGCGCGGGCGCCGGAGCGCACCGAGACCAGCAGCGGGTTGGCCGGATCGCCGAAGGTGGCGCCCATGGCCTGCTCCAGCCGCTTCACCGCGCCTTCCACCTGGGCCTTCAGCTCCGGCGGATAGTTGCGGCCGTTGGCATAGAAATAGGTGCAGACCTCGGTTGTGATGGTGAAACCCGGAGGAACCGGGAGGCCCAGATTGGCCATCTCGGCCAGGTTGGCTCCCTTGCCGCCGAGCAGGTTCTTCATGTCCGCCCGGCCTTCGGTGGCATCGGCACCGAAGCTGTACACCCACTTGTTCTCGCCCTGGCTCGCCATCGTGAAATCCTCGTTCACCTCTATGGTCGTCCGGCCGTCGGCTGTGCGGGGAACCGGTGAAGATCAGCCCGGCGAACGGGTGTCCTTCTGGTATGACCGCGCAACCGCATCCGATGGAGCCCCTTCTAGCCCCCCGCGGAAGGAGAACACAAGACGATCCGTTGCATAGCGTGAGCGCGACGGTGCTGATCCCATTTATGCCACGGCGCGCAGAAGGGGCAGGCCGGACGGAAAACTACCCCTTATCCCTTGCGCAAAAAGGGAAATCCGCCGCGGGCCTCACGGACCGCGGGCCAGATCGAGCACGGCGTCGGTGGCCGGCTGCGGCGGGCGCTCGCGGTCGGCGCCGCGGCGGCTGCGGAAGGTCCGGAAGGCGATGGCCATCCAGGTGCCGTGGAAGGCGAGGCCGCAGAGCAGGACGATCTGCCCCGGCACCGGCCCGATGGTCGCCCGCGCGAACAGCTCGTCCAGGCTCGACAGCGGGACCGGGTGGATCATCAGCTTTCCCAGATAGGCCACCACCTGGATCAGGAAAATCCAGCCGTAGTTCCGCCGCAGCCGGCGGCCCACCGCCTCCAGGTAGGTGATGTGCAGGTTGGGGTTCTGGTAGTCCTGGAACAGCGTCTCGTTCCAGCCCCGGGCGAACTGGTCGCCCTGGCCGCGCAGGATCGGGCCGAGGAAATACAGCTCCAGCACATGGGCGCGGATTCGCCAGAAGTCGAAGAAGCGGTAGCGCCGCGCCTCGATGTAGAGGAACACGGCGACCAGCAGCCCCACCAGCACCAGCGGCAGGGGAGAGGCGGTGGCGCTGCTGAAGGTCAGCGACAGGGCGATGCCGGTGGTCACCACCGCCCAGTTGGTGGTGGCGTCCAGCCGGGTGCGCCAGACGGTGCTGCGGTAGATCTCGGCCCTGTAGAGATGCGACAGGGCCGTGACCTCGGCCGAGGTGTAGTGGGTCTTGGGTGCTTTGGCGGCGATGTCGTCCATGCTCGGCGTCCTCCCCTGGCTTTTTTTGCGCAGGGGCCGGGGACGCCGGCGCGTCAGTGGGCGCCGCCGTCGGCCTCCAGCCCCAGCCGGTCGAACAGCCGCCGGTCGGCCTCATGCTCCGGGTTGCCGGTGGTCAGCAGCTTGTCACCATAGAAGATGGAGTTCGCGCCGGCGTAGAAACAGAGCGCCTGCCCCTCGTCGCTGAGCGAGCGCCGCCCCGCCGACAGGCGGACGTAGGAGCGCGGCATCAGGATGCGGGCGACCGCGATGGTGCGGATGAACTCGAAGGCGTCCAGCGCCTCCACGCCGCCCAGCGGAGTGCCGGCGACCGACACCAGCTTGTTGATCGGCACGCTCTCCGGCTGCGGCGACAGGTTCGCCAGCGTTTCCAGCAGGCCGGCGCGGTCCACGCGGCTCTCCCCCAGCCCGACGATGCCGCCGGAGCAGACCTTCAGCCCGGCGTCGCGGACGTTGGCCAGCGTGTCCAGCCGGTCGCGGTAGCTGTGGGTGGAGACGATCTGCTCGTAGAACTCCTCCGACGTGTCGAGGTTGTGGTTGTAGTAGTCGAGCCCCGCGTCCTTCAGCGCGTCGGCCTGCGGGCGGGTCAGCATGCCCAGCGTCATGCAGGCCTCCAGCCCCAGGTCCTTCACGTCGCGGACGATGTTCGCCAGCTTCTCGACGTCGCGGTCCTTCAGCTCGCGCCACGCCGCGCCCATGCAGAAGCGCCCGGCGCCCGCCTGTTTGGCCTTCTCGGCGGCGGCGCGCACCTGGGCGCGGTCCAGCAGCTTCTCCGCCTCGACGCCGGTGTCGTACTTCACGCTCTGCGCGCAGTACTTGCAGTCCTCCTGACAGCCGCCGGTCTTGATGTTCAGCAGGGTGGAGAGCTGGACCTTGTTCGGGTCGTGGTGCTGGCGGTGCGTCTCGTGGGCGCGGTGCAGCAGCTCCATGAAGGGCAGCTCGAACAGGGCCAGGATGTCCTCGCGGGTCCAGCGCCGGGCGGTGGCGGGGGCGGCGGCGGAGTCCGCGGTCGGCATGGCGGTGTCGGGCATGGTCGGTCCTCGGGTGGAAAGCAGATCAGAGAAGGGTGTCCGCGGCGTCGCGGATCGCGGCGTAGGCACGGTCCAGCTGCCCGTCCGTCACGCAGTAGGGCGGCAGGAGGTATATCACGGGGCCGAGCGGGCGCAGCAGCAATCCCCGCTCCAGGAAGAAGCGCTTCAGCGTCTGCCCGACGGCGGCGGTGTAGCCCTGCGCGTCGGTCACCTCGATGGCGGCGATGGTGCCCATGACGCGCCCGCGCGACAGCTTCGGGTGGCTGGACAGCGCGGCGATGGCGGCGCGGTGCCGTCCTTCGATGCGGGCGAGGTTCGCGGCGGTCTCCGCCGAGGTGGTCAGGTCGAGTGAGGCCAGGGCCGCGGCGCAGCCCAGCGGGTTGGCGGTGAAGCTGTGGCCGTGGGCGAAGGCCCGGTCGAAGCCGGCGCCGAGGAACGCCTCGTAGACCGCTGCGCCGCAGGCGGTGACCGACAGCGGCAGGAAGCCGCCGGTCAGCCCCTTGGACAGGCAGATCAGGTCCGGGGCGACCCCGGCCTTATGGCTGGCGAACAGGGCGCCGGTGCGCCCGAAGCCGGTCATCACCTCGTCGAAGATCACCAGCCCGCCGGCCGTCCGCACCCGCGCGGCCATGGCCCGCAGGAATTCCGGGCGGCAGAAGCGCATGCCCGACGCGCCCTGGACCAGCGGTTCGATGATGACGGCGACCATCTCCGCCCCGTTGGCGGCCAGCCAGCGGTCGAGCCAGTCCAGCGCCGCGGCCTCCTTTGCCTCGACCTCCGGATCGGCGTCCCAGGTGGCGGGATAGGGCATGCGGTCCACGGCGAAGAGAAGCTCGTGGAACGGCTCGTAGAAGCCGGAGCCGACCCCCGCCGCCATGGCGCCGAAGGTGTCACCGTGGTAGCTGCCCTCGAAGGCGAGGAAGCGGCGGCGCTGGCCCTCGCCCTTGTTGCGCCAGTACTGCCAGGCCAGCTTCAGCGCCACCTCCACCGCGGTCGAGCCGTTGTCGGAGAAGAAGACGCGGTCGAGGTCCCCCGGCAGCACCTCGGCCAGCCGGGCGGCGAGGCGGGCGGCGGGGCTGTGGGTGAAGTCGGCGAAGATCACCTGCTCCAGCCGGTGGGCCTGCTCCGCGATGGCCCCGGCGATGGCCGGGTGGGCGTGGCCGTGCAGGTTCACCCACCAGGAGGAGATGAGGTCCAGGATCTCCCGCCCGTCCTCGGTGAACAGGCTGACTCCCTGGCCGTGGGTGACGGCCAGCGGCTCCGGCGCGGTCTGCGCCTGGGTGAAGGGATGCCAGACGTGGCGCCGGTCGAGCGCGATGGTGCCGGGGGCGGTGTCGGTCATGGAAACACGCTGTCGAAGGAAGGAAGGAGGGCCGCCGCCTCGGCGACGGTTTCGGCGTCGAGGCGGTCGAGCGTGGGAATCTCGGCCAGCACGCGGACCTTGCCGAACCGCTCGATGGCGGCGCGGTTGCCGGGGTTGGGCGGGCCGTTCAGCACCACCCCGGCCACCGCCAGCCCGCGCGCCCGCAGCGCCTCCAGGCTGAGCAGCGTGTGGTTGATGGTGCCGAGCGTGCTGCGCGCCACCAGCACCACCGGCAGGCCGAAGCGGGCGATCAGGTCGATGATGAAGACGCCCTCCGTCACCGGGACCAGAAGCCCGCCCGCCCCCTCCACCACCAGCGGGCGGTCGCTGTCGGGCAGGGCCAGGGCGTCGGGGTCGATGGCGACGCCCTCCAGTTCCGCCGCGGCGTGGGGGGACAGCGGCTCGGCCAGCGCGTGGGCCGGCGGGTGCACGCGCTCCGCGGGCAGGGCGGCGAGGGCGGCCACGGTCGGCGTGTCGCCGGCCTCGTCCTTCAGGCCGGTTTGCAGCGGCTTCCAGTAGGCGGCGTCCCAGGCCCGCACGAGGCAAGCGGAGACCAGCGTCTTGCCGACGCCCGTGTCGGTGCCGGTGACGAACACCCCGTTCGGGCGGGTCCCGTCCTTGCGGAACAGGCCGTAGGCGATGTGATGGGTCATGGTCAGTCCTTCCGGCCGTTCCAGCCGGCGCAGCACGCGGCGCAGGGCGCCCGGCGGCAGGGGGCGGCGGCCCTCCGCCGGCAGATGGGCGCCGATGCCCTTCAGTTCGGCGAGGAACTCCAGCCCGTCGGCGTGGCGGCGGAGCAGCCGTTCCTCCTCCACCGATCCGGCGCCTCCGGCGGGCCACAGCCCGTCGAGGTCGCGGCGGGTGGGGTAGGCGGGAATCCCGGCCTCCAGCCCCAACTCATGGTGAGCCTCCCGCCACTCCCGGAAACTGTCGGCGGCGAGCGTGGCGACGGCGATGCGTCCGCCCGGCGCCAGCAGCCCGGCCCAGCGCGCCAGGGCGGCGGCGGGGTCGCGGAACCATTGCAGGGCGAGGCTGGAGACGATCAGGTCGAAGGGCAGGTCGAAGGGGCCGTCGAGGTCCGGCTGCTCGCCGTCCAGAAGACGGAAATCCGCGTCCGGCGGGTCGCCCAAGGCGGCGCGGCAGCGCGCCAGCATGTCCGGCGACAGGTCGGTGAGCAGCCAGTCCGCCGGTCCGATCCGCTCGCGCAGGGCGCGGCTGAGGAAGCCGGTGCCGCAGCCGATCTCCAGCACGCGGGGGCGGGGCGGCAGGGGCAGGCGGGCGACGCGCTCCGCCAGACGCTCCGCCGCGATGCGCTGCACGGCGGCGTGTTCCTCGTAGCGGGGGGCGGCCTTGCCGAAGGCGGCGGCGATGGCGGCCTTGCGCGGGTCGGCGGTCATGCCGTCAGCCCGGCGGCGAAGGCGGCGATCCGCTCGGCGCACCAGCCCGGCGCGGTCAGCGGCAACAGGTGCCCGCCCTCGGGGTGCCATTCCACCGAGATCCTATCGCTTCCAATTTTCCCTCTTCCCTCTGGGGTGAGGGGGGTGCGCAGTTCCAGTGCGTTCGGCAAATGCGCAACCCCCTCACCCGGCGCCTGCGGCGCCACCCTCTCCCCAGAGGGGAGAGGGACAAGGTGGCGACGAAACGCCTGTCCGGTCATGGCCGGCGGCACGATGGGGTCCTGCGCCCCCGCCAGGGCCAGCGCCGGCCCGGTCATTGCAGCGCGGGCGTCCCAGTCGCGCAAGGCCCGCAGGGCTTCGCCCAACCGCTCAGGGTCCGGTCCGCCGGGCGGCGGAGCCTCGACGCCGCAGCGGCGCAGGAAGTCGGCGGTGACCGCCTCCGGCGCGGCGGCGAAGCGCGCGATCATGCGGTCCAGCACGCGGCGCGGCGTGGCGGGGGCGAAGCCGTCGCCCTCGGTGAAGCGGGGGAAGCCGTTGACCAGCACCAGCCCGTCCCAGGCGAAGGGCCGCTCGTGCAGCAGCCACAGCGCGCCGAAGGAATGGCCGACCGCGACGACGGGCCGCCCGGCGGGAAGGCGGGGAAGCGCCGGCGGACCGTAGAAGCCCAAATCCACCGCCACGCTCCCGCCACCCGGCAGGGCGTTCCGCACGCCGTCCCAGACGCCGGTGCCGAAACCCCAGCCATGGACGAAGACGAACAGCGGCGCGGTCATCGCGGGCTGGGTCATGCCGGCGCCCAAGCGTCGGCGACCGCGCCCGTCAGCGCTTCCAGATCGGCGTCCGTGTGGGCGGCGGACAGGGCGAAGCGCAGGCGGCTGGTGCCCGGCGGCACGGTCGGCGGGCGGATGGCGATGCCCAGGATGCCGCGCTCCTCCAGCCGCCGGCTGAGGGCCAGCGCGTCCTCCTCCGCTCCGGTGATGGCGGGAACGATCTGCGTGCTCGACCCGGCCGTGGCGATGCCCAGCCCGTGGAAGGCGGCGCGCAGCCGCTCCGCCATCCCTTGGAGCCGGGCGCGCTCGGCGTCCAGCGTCGGCACAAGGTCGAGCGCGGCGTCCATCGCCCCCAGCACGGCGGGCGGCAGGGCGGTGGCGTAGATCAGCCCGCCGCAGCGGTTCACCAGATAATCGCAGAGCGCCTGCGACCCCGCCACATAGGCGCCGAAGCCGCCCAGCGCCTTGCTGAAGGTGCCCATGGCGAGGTCCACGCGCCCTTCGCCCAGCGCCGCCAGCCCCATGCCGCGCGGGCCGAGCACGCCGGTCGCGTGCGCCTCGTCGAGGAACAGGAAGGCGCCGTGCCGCTCCGCCAGCGCGGCCAGCGCCGGCACGTCGGCGCGGTCGCCGTCCATGCTGAAGACGCTCTCCGTCACGACGAAGCGCACCCCCGGCTCCCCCGCGCGCTGGGCCAGCAGGCTGTCCAGATGGTCGAGGTCGTTGTGGCGGAAGCGGATCTGCCGCACCCCGGCGGCGGCGCAGCCATGGTGCAGGCTGGCGTGGTTCAGCCGGTCGGTGAAGACCAGCGCCTCCGCGCCCAGAAGCTCGCGGTCGAACAGGGCGGGCAGGACGGCGGCGTTGGCCTGCCAGCCGGAATTGAACAGAAGCGCCGCCTCCGTGCCCTTCAGCCGGGCGAGCTTGGCCTCGACCTCCGCGTGAAGCTCCAGCGTGCCGCAGACGAGGCGCGACGCCGTGGACCCGGCGCCCCAGCGCCGCGCCCAGTCGCCGGCGCGCTCCACCAGCCGGGGGTGGGAGGCGAGGCCGAGATAGTCGTTGCTGGAGAAGTTCAGCAGCGTACGCCCGCCGCGCCGGATGCGCCCCGCCCCCTCCGGGCGCACGGGCAGCAGGGTGCGGCGCGTGTGGCGCCGGTCGAGGCGGTCGAGATGCTGGCGGAACAGCGGGTCGAGCAGGGACATGGTGCGGGCGTGATAGCAGAGCGCGCCGCTGGGGCGAAAGGTCCGAATCGCAGCGGTGCCCCGACGCTCCGGCTGGCGTAGACTGGCGCGGCCATGCCGTCCGATCCGCCATTCCACGACCGCCCCGACCGCCTGCCGCCCGAGCCCGGCGCCTATGTGCTGCTGATCGCCCTGGACCGTGCGCTGACCCTTCGCCTGTCCGGCAAGCCGGAACATGTGCTGGCGCCGGGCCGCTACCTCTATTGCGGCAGCGCGCGGGGGCCGGGCGGCCTGCGGGCGCGGGTCGGGCGCCATTTCCGCCAGGGCAAGCCGGAGCGCTGGCACGTCGACCGGCTGACCGCCGCCGGCCGGTTGCTCGGCGCCTGGATCGTTCCCGGCGGCGACGAATGCACCCTGGTCGCGGCGCTGTCCGGCCTGCCGGTGCCGGTTCCCGGCTTCGGCAGCAGCGATTGCCGCCGTTGCGCCAGCCATCTGCTGCATTGGCCGGACGGGGCGCCGATTCCGCTGCCCAACGCGCCTTTCTGAGGGTCCGGACGGGCTCCGGCGCGGGAATTGAGGCGAATTGCTTGGTTCGACCGCCATCCGGAGGTTATAGTCCCCCGTCATCGGGAGGCGGGCATGAAGACATTGACCCATAACCGCCGGGATATCCTCCGGGCTTTCGGAGGCGCCTTCGGGGCCGCGACCATGCTTCTGACGGCGCCCCAGGCGTTGGGGCAATCGGCTCCGTCCACCCTTGGATCGTCCAACCTGGGCGTCGGCGTCCTCTATTGCGGCGACCGCGCGGATTTCGGCTTCAACCAGGCCCATGCGGAGGCCGCCCGCGCCTTGGTCGGGCTGCCCGGCCTGCGGCTGGAGGAGCGGGAACACGCCGCCGGCACGCTGGCCGCGACGGCGGAGGAGCTGGTCGGCCCCCAGGGCTGCCGGATCGTCATCGTCACCGCCGCGGGCGACGCCCTGCCGGGGCTGCTGGCCCAGGCCGACGCCCACCGCGACACGGTGTTCCTGTTTTCCGGCGCGCCGCTGGACCGCGACCGTCTGCCGGTCAACACCGGCTTCTTCGAGGGCTATCTGGAGGAGGCGCAGCACATCGCCGGCCTCGTCGCCGGCTACGCCAGCCGGGCGAAGACGATCGGCCTCGTCGCCTCCCACCCCGCGCCCGAGGTGCTGCGCTGCGTGAACGCCTTCGCGCTGGGCGCCCGGCGGGCCGATTCCGCCACCGCGCTGCGTGTCGCCTTCGTGGGCGAGACGGCGACGCCGCGGCAGGTCGCCGAGGCCGCCCGCGCGCTGGCCGAGGGTGGGGCCGACGTGCTGGCCGCCCAGCTCGACGGGGGGCGCCCGGTCTGCGAGGTGGCGGAGGCGCACGGCATCCTCTGCTGCGGCCTGCACACCGACCTGTCGGCCTTCGCCCCGCAGGGCTTCCTGACCGGGGCCGAATGGGCCTGGGAGAAGGCCTACGCCGAGGCCGTCGCGCAGATCGCCGCGGGAAAGCCGTGGAAGCATCTGCGCCAGGGCGGCTTCGACCAGGGATTCGTGCGCAACACCGCCTACGGCCCGGCGGTGGGGGTGGAGGCGCGGGCGCACGCCGACGCGGCGCGGATGCAGCTCGCCAACGGCAACGCCGCCGTCTTCCGCGGGCCGATCCAGGACAACACCGGGCGGACGGTGGTCGCCAAGGGCAAGTCCCTGCGCGGCGGCGACGCGGAGCTTGGCCGCATGGTCTGGCTGGCCGAGGGCGTCACCGAGGTCGGACGCTGACGGTTACCTCCCGCTTTGTTCCGTCCACCCGCAGGCGGCCAGGGCGTCCCGCATGTGCGGCGGGGGCGGCGCCAGGGCGGTGACCGGTTCGCGGTCGAAGGCCATGGTGAAGCTGACCGACCGCGCCAGCAAATGCAGGTTTCCCGGCGGCACGCGCACCGGCCCGTAATAGGGCTCCCCCACCAGCGGGCAGCCGATGGCCGCGCTGTGGACGCGGAGCTGGTGGGTCCGGCCGGTCCGCGGCCTCAACTCCAGCCATGCCCTCCCGTCGCCGGTCCCCAGCACGCGGTAGTGGGTGACGGCGGGCTGGCCGGTGGGGTGCGTCACGATGTTCCAGGCGCCGGGGATCAGCAGCTTCAGCAGGGGGAAATCGATGACTCCCTCCGCCTCCTCGGGGATGCCCTCGCTGACCGCCCAATAGGTCTTCTCGACATGGCCGGCGGCGAACATGTCGCCCAGCCGCTTGAGTGCCCAGGGTGACCGCCCGAGCACGAGGCAGCCCGCCGTGTCGCGGTCCAGCCGGTGGGCCAGCCGCGGCGGCGTGCCGTCCGCCTCCGCCAGGAAGGGCAGGTAGAGGTCGAGATGGTCGGTGATCCGCCCGGCCTTGTGCACGGCCAGCCCGGCGGGCTTGTCGATGATGAAGACGTCCTCGTCCTCGTGCAGGATTCGGGCGCGCAGCGTGGCGGGGGTGAGGGTGGGACCGGCGTCGCTCATGGCCGCCACCCAAGCACGGCGCGGCGGGTGGGGCAAGCCCGCCGGCTCTGTCGCGCTGCGGAACCACATCGGCGCACGGCCTGTTGCCCTACGGGCGGCGCCGTGGACAAGTCTGGACCCAGGCGTCTGGACCCACGCCGCCACGCCGCCCATCTTTACGGAATGACGAATCACCGTGGCGAGGGGTACGGGCGATGGGGGAACGCGACAATCTGCCGGCGCAGCAGCGGTCCACCCAGACCGAGGTGGATGATTTCCTGCGCCGTGTCGCGGCCTTGCCGCGGACGCCGGGCGGACCGCGCGGGCGGCTGATGTTCGCCATGGACGCCACGGCCAGCCGCGAACCGACCTGGGACCGCGCCTGCCAGATCCAGGGGGAGATGTTCCAGGCGACCTCGGCGCTGGGCGGGCTGGACATCCAGCTCGTCTACTACCGCGGATTCCGCGAGTGCCAAGCCAGCCCATGGGTCGGCAACGCGCAGGACCTGCTGCGGCGGATGACCGCAGTGTCCTGCATGGCCGGCCAGACCCAGATCGCCCGCGTGCTGGGGCACTGCATCAAGCAGACACGGGACCGCAAGGTCAACGCGCTGGTCTTCGTCGGCGACTGCATGGAGGAGGACGTCGATCAACTCGCCCATCAGGCGGGGCAATTGGGGTTGCTGGGCGTCCCGGTGTTCATTTTCCATGAGCGCGGGGATCTGATCGCCAAGCGCGCCTTCCAGACCATCGCGCGGCTGAGCGGCGGCGCCTATTGCCCGTTTGACGGCTCGTCCGCCCAGCAATTGCGGGACCTGCTGAGCGCGGTCGCCGTCTACGCGGCGGGTGGCCGGGCGGCGCTGGAGCATTACAGCCGCGGGCGGGGCGACGCGGTTCGGCTGCTTACCAGCCAGCTCGCGGACGGTCAGGGGGGACGTGGGGGGCAGACCCATGCATCATAGGGCGGGATTCGGCTAGAGATGGGGCAGAGCGGGATGTTTGGGTTTTTTCTCCTGGGCATCGCTCTGGTGGCCGGTCTCGCCATGCTGGCCCGCGTCTTCGTGTCGGCGGACCCGCGCACGCTGGCTACGGCGGTGCGCTATGGCGGCATCGCGCTGGCGGCGGTGACGGTCGTGATTCTGACCCTGACCGGGCGGTTGGGCACCGCCATGATGCTGGGGGCGCTGGCCTTTCCGCTGCTGACGCGCTGGCGGACGCTGCGCGACGCCTTCCGCCCATCGTCCTATGGGGGCTCGGCCGGCGGACAGACCTCGCAGATCGAGACGCTCTATCTGCGGATGACGCTGCAGCACGACACCGGCGCGATGGCGGGTGAGGTGCTGCATGGGCCGTGGCGCGGGCGGACGCTGGAGTCGCTGACGCTGGGACAATTGCTGGCGCTGCTGGAGGAGTGCCGGCGCGACGATCCGCAATCGGCCTCCGTGCTGGAAGCGTGGATGGACCGCGCCCACCCCGACTGGCAAACCGCCGAAGAGCAATCCACGGGACGCGCGAACAACGCCGGTGCTAGGGACGGCGGCGGCGGCGGCGGCGGCGGCGGCGGCGGCGGCGGCGGCGGCGGTCGCGGGGGCGGTTCCATGACCCGCGACGAGGCCTATGAGATTTTGGGGTTGTCGCCCGGCGCCACACCCGAACAGGTAAAGGACGCCCACCGACGGCTGATGATGAAAGTGCACCCAGATCATGGGGGGTCCACCTATTTGGCAGCCAAGATCAACCAAGCGAAGGATTTGCTGCTGCGCAACTAACCTTTTGCCGGGTTACGGAAGGGGAGTTGCGTCACCGAATTGCCTGTGGCAGAAAGCTGGACGAGCGTTTTGCAAACCTGCGAATCGTCTCCATATTCGAAGTATTTCCTCAAGCAACCACAAGAGAACCCCAATGCGAAAGCCTGTGCGCAAGGTGGTGTTCCCCGTCGCCGGTCTCGGTACGCGCTTTCTGCCGGCCACCAAGGCGATTCCAAAGGAAATGCTGCCTTTGGTCGACCGGCCTCTGCTTCAGCACGCCGTGGAAGAGGCGCGGGCCGCCGGCATCGAGGATTTCGTGTTCGTCACGGGCCGCAGCAAACGCGCCATCGAAGACCATTTCGACGCCGACACGGAACTGAACCGCACCCTTGAGGAGCGCGGCAAGCAGGACGCCCTCGAGGTGGTGCGCCACAGCGAGATCGCGCCGGGCCGCTGCTTCTACACCCGCCAGCAGGTCCCGCTGGGCCTCGGCCACGCGGTGTGGTGCGCGCGGGCGGTGATCGGCAACGACCCCTTCGCCATCGTCCTGCCCGACGACTTCGTCCAGGGCGACACCCCCTGCCTGAAGCAGATGGTCGACGCCTACAACGAGGTGGGCGGCAACGTCGTCGCCGTCGTGGACGTCCCGCGCGAGCGGACCAGCAGCTACGGCATCCTGGACGTGGAAAAGGACGACGGCCGCCTGGCCACCGTCCGCGGCCTCGTCGAGAAGCCGAAGCCGGAAGAGGCGCCCTCCACCCTGTCGATCATCGGCCGCTACATCCTGCAGCCGGAGGTGTTCGATCATCTGGAGAAGCAGCAGCGCGGCGCCGGCAACGAGATCCAGCTGACCGACGCCATGGCCAAGCTGATCGGCGCGCAGCCCTTCCACGGCCTGCGCTTCGAAGGCACCCGCTACGACTGCGGCGACAAGGTCGGCTTCATCGAGGCCACGCTGGCCCACGCCCTGCGTCGTCCGGACATGGCGGACAAGGTCCGCGACATGCTGCGCAAGTACTGCTGACGCGGCTGGCCGGCGGGGAGGGGCGCCGCCCTTTTCCCGCCGGCCGTTTTCTGGTTGGCCCCTTTCCGGTTGGCCGGGCGCCGTCAGCGACCGCCGGCGGCCCGGCGCGGAGGGCGCGCGGCCTCTTCCGGCGGGGCGGATCGGCGGAAGGTGCTGAGTTCGGGGATGCGGTTCACCGACAGGCCGGCGACCCGGCAGGGCACCACCTCCAACACCTGGAATCCCGCCTTGCGCGGGTAGCGGGCGCTGACGCGCTCGCGCACCTCGCGTTCCGTTTCGGCGGTCAGGAGACAGCGCCGGATGCCAACCCAGCCGCGCTGGCCGGTCATCACCGTGGCGTCGTTCGGCACATGGCGCACCGCGACCTCCCAGAACCGGCCCGGACGGGGCTCGGAGCGGTCGAACACGTGATAGCGCACGACCGGTGAGGCCTGCCGCGCGTCCAGCTCGTTCAGGGCGGCCTGCATGTCCTGTTCCGCCTTCAGGGCGCGCTTCTCGGCCTCGGTGTGCTTCTGGGCGACCTGGGAATAGGCGGTGGCGATGTCCTCCACATCCTTCCCCACCTCCTCCATCTTCTCGCGGATGCGCAACTGCGCCTGCCGCAGACCTTCCAGTTGCCGCCGCCAGTAGCGGTTGGACAGCACCGTCAGCACCATCAGCCCGAGGCTGAGATAGAGCATCATCCCGGTCATGCCGACGCTCCTTCCGCGTCGGGATCGGGCGCCTGGGCGAGCGGAACGACCATGGTCGGCAGGACGCCGTTCTTCACGGTGAAGGCGACGCGGGCCATCGCCGCCGCCTGATCGACGGAATAGGTCCAGACATGGGCGACGTTGGAGTAACTCCAGATCTGGCGGGCGAAGATCACGTCGCGCCGTTCGATGGTCGGGAATTCGTCCTGCACGGTCAGCCGGACCCAGAAGCCGCTGGCCTCCTCGCCGTCGCCCAGCTCATGCACGAACTCCACCTTGGTGAGTTCCAGCGCCCTGATCTCGGACAGCGCCTTCTGCCGCCGGCCGTTGCATTCGGTGTAGCGGGCCTGGAAGGCGGTCATTTCCTCCTGCCGCTGCTCCAGTTTGCGGGTCCATTCGCCCAGCGCGGTCTTCTTCCGGTCGTGCTGGCGCATCATCATGGTCTGGCGCGCCTTCTCCGACGTGATCTGCCCGACGTCGATGACGATGGACAGGCCGAGCGCCGCGGCGCTGGTGACCAGCAGAAGCATGCCCAGGAACTCGGCCGATAGAACCATTGGTGTACCTTATGGTTGCGGCGGAAGCTTCGCGTCGCCTTTATTGAGGACCGGGTTTCACGGCTTGGCATTGCGGTATTCCGTCGCATGGGCCGCCGGATGCAGACAGGAATATGTCCCGCGGTTGCAACAACCGGTCGATCGGCCTGAATCCGATTGATCTTTTCGGACCCATGCGCAAGCGTTCGGCCACAATGTCGCAGTGCTCGGACACAGTCCTGAAATGTTGCGCCCCTCCGGTCACAGGGCTGACATTTCCACATTTCAAGGGGAGGACCCATGCTGGACCTGATGACTCGCAGCGACGAGGCGCTGGACACCATCCGTCACACCTTCCCGGTGGCGCTCGGCGATTACGCCATGCCCGCCGGGGGCACCGGGCTGGTGATCATCGACGAGGTGAAGGGGTTTGCCGCCGTCGGTTGCGGTCCGCTCGCCCCGGCGGCGCCGAACGCCCAGGTGGACCGCATGATCGCCGAGACGGACCGGCTGGCCCGCCGCTTCGCCGGGGCCGGCTGGCCGATCTGCGTCTCGCTGGACCGCCACGCCCCGGACAAGCCGGAGCCGCCGTATCCCCCGCATTGCCTGGTCGGCACCGGCCATGACGAGCTGGTGTCCGAACTGGCCTGGCTCGAGTCGGAGCCGTCGGCGACCCTGATCGCCAAGGACTGCATCAATTTCTTCATCGGCGCGACCGAAACGGACGGCGCGGGCAAGGCCGGGCGCAACCGGCTGGTGGATTGGGTCAACGGCAACCGGCTGGTGTCGGTCGTCACCGTCGGCATCTGCACCGACGTGTGCGTGATGGATTTCGTCCTGACCCTGCTGTCCGCGCGCAACCACGGCATGATGCCGACGCTGAAGGACGTGGTGGTCTACGAGCCGGGCTGCGCCACCTACGACCTGCCGGCGGAGACGGCGCGGGATCTCGGCCTGCCGGAGACCGCGGCCCACCCGCAGGAGCCGGCGCACCACATGGGCCTCTACATGATGGCGTCGCGCGGCGCGCTGCTGGCCGACACGCTGCGCTGAGGCGCGGCGGATCAGGGCTTTCGCTTTTTCCAAGCGGCTCTGGTAACATCCCTGCGTGGCAAGGGTCCCGATCGTTCAACCGGCTGTCCTGGGCCGGCGGAAACGGACGGACGGCGCGGAGACGTCGCACGTGGAAGAGCGATATCTGAGGGCGATCCGCAACGCGCTGGTCCGGCATCAGCAATGGCTGACGCGCGACCCCAGCATGAAGGGCCGTTGCGCCGACCTCAGCTTCCACAACCTGTCGGGCCTGGGGCTGCGCCGCATCAACCTCAGCAGCGCCAAGCTCAGCGGGGCGAATCTGAGCAGCGCCCGGCTGACCGGCGCCGACCTGTCGCGCACCGACCTGTTCGGCGCCGACCTGTCGAAGGCCGAACTCACCGGCGCGTCCCTGGAAAGCGCCGACCTGCGCGGCGCGCGGGTGGAGGGCGCCACGCTGGAGGAGGCCAACCTGCGGGGCGCCGACCTGCGCAAGGGCATGATGCTGGGCGCCGACGAGCGCAAGCCGGCGGGCAACGCCGACGGCAGCACGACCTTCATCGGGTCCAAGATGGCCCGCGCCATCCTGTCCGACGCGCGTTTGGCGCAATGCGACTTTTCCGGCTGCGACATGGCCGGGGCGACCTTTTCCGGCAGCGACATGACCGGAACGATCCTGATCGGCGCCAATCTGATCGGCGCGGTGATGGAGCGGGTGGAGATGCAGGGCGCCCTGCTGTGCGGCGCCCGGCTGGACGACGAATTGCGCCAGACGCTGGAGCGGCGCGGCATCGATGTGGACGGCACCGGGCTGGTGAGCCTCGCCGGGCGGATGGCCGAGAGCATTTCCGCCCACCAGCTCTGGGTCGAGCGCAACGCCGCCGCCGGCCTGCGGCTGGAGATGCAGCGCGTCGACCTGCGCGGCTACAACTTCGCCAACCAGCTCCTGGCCGGCTGCGTGATGCGCTTCTGCGGCTTGCGCGGGGCGGATTTCTCCGGGGCGAAGCTGGTGATGGCGGACCTGTCCTACTGCGACCTGCGCGAGGCGGACTTCACCAGCGCCGACCTGTCCGGCTGCAACCTGCGCGGCGCCAATCTGGCGGGGGCCAAGCTGTGGCGGGCGCGGCTGCGCCCGGTGGACCTCGCCGGGGACGGCAGCCGCCTGTGGCCGACCAACCTCGCCGAGGCCAGCCTGACCGGCGCGGATCTGCGCGACACCAGCCTCGCCCGCGCCATCCTGCACGGCACCGACCTGACGCGCATCCGCGCCACGGTGGAGACGCTGCGCGGCGCCGATCTGAGCTTCGCCGTCGGGGTCGAGCCGCAATACGCCTGACGGTGGCTACGACGCGTCGGGCACCCGGATTCGGCCCTGGATGATGGCCTCGCGCGCCTCCTCCAGCCGGTCCTTCATGACCGGGGTGACCAGCGCGCGGTTGTTGTCGTCCAACGCGTAGTCGACGCCGCGCTCGGCCAGCCCGAGGGAGCGCGTGCCGGGGGGCCAGACGCCGCTGCGCCCCTCCCCGAAGGCGCGCTCCACCGCCAGATCCACCCGCTTCAGCATCGAGGTCAGGATGGTGCCGGGGTAGAGGTGGTTCTGGTTGCTGTCCACCCCGATGGCGAAGCGCCCGCCGTCCTTGGCCGCCGCGAAGATTCCGAAATTCGACACGCCGGCCCCGGCGAACACCACGTCGGCACCGCGCTGGAACTGGGCCTTCGCCACCTCCGCCCCGGTGGTCGGGTCGTTGAAGGCGGCGGGGGTGGTGCCGACGAAATTGACCAGCAGGCCGATGTCCGGCCGGGCGTGGCGGGCGCCCTGCTGGAAGCCGGCGATGAACTTGCGGATCAGCGGGATGTCCAGCGCCCCGATGAAGCCGACGGTTCCCGTCCGCGAGGCCATGGCCGCCAGCATGCCGACGAGGAAGGACCCTTCCTGCTCCTTGAAGGTCACGGACTGGACGTTCGGCGCCTCCACCACCGCATCGACGAGGGTGAAGCGGACGGCGGGATGCTTCGGCGCGAGGCTGGCGAGCGGGGCGGCGTAGTAGAAGCCGATCAGCGCGAGGTCGGTCACGCCGCGGCGCAGCAGGGCGGCCACCGCCTGTTCGAACTGCGCCGTGCTGGAGGGCAGATAGTCGCGGTAGGCGATCCCGGTGGCGTCCTTGAACCGCTCCGCCCCGGTGAAGGCGCCCTCGTTGAAGCTCTTGTCGAACTTCTGCCCGACCGCGTAGAGCAGCCCCGGCGTGAACTCCTGCGCCCGCGCCGGACCGGCGAGCGTGGCGAGGCCGGCGGCGCCCAGCGCCAGGACGGAACGGCGGGAGAGGTGGGTCGTCATCGGGCGGGCTCGGCGGTCAGGGTTTCGGACACCAGCGCCGCATGCCGCGCCCGCAACGGGGGCAGGGCGGGGCTGTCGGGCCGGGGCGGCTGGAGGACCAGCCGCGCGTCGGCGCGCCCGGTCGCCGCCAGGACGGTGCCGGGGAAGGCGGTGGCGGCGCGGCGCAGGAACTCCGCGAAGGCGTCGTCGGGCAGGCCGCTGTAGGGCCTTCCATCGTCGCCGCGCAGATTCAGGAACAGCAGCGTGTCCCCGAAGGCGGTGTAGCCGCCGCCCAGCCCCTCATGCTCCGCCGCGGCGGCGAGGAAGAAGCGCTGGGCGCGGTCCGGCGTCAGGCTGCCGGCGGGAAAGCGGACCAGGGCGTAGCCGGTGGCGCCGTCGGCGCTGTCGAAATCGGCCACCAGCACGCTGTCCTGTTCGAGGCTCCAGGCGATGGCCCCGGCCAGCCGGTCGGCGGGACCATCCTCCAGCCGCAAGGTCAGGTGGAGCGACGGGTTGGTCTGGAGCCGGTAGCCGCCCATCCGCAGGTCGGCGACCGCGCCCGCCCCGTCCAGGCCGGCGGCGTCGAGGATGGCAGGCAGCAACTCGGTCCGGGCGCGCTCGGTCAGGCGCTGCCGCGCCTCGTACGGGGCGTCGGGCGGTGCGCCGGCGGGCACGGCCTCGAAGAACAGGTGTTGCGCCACCGCCTGCGCGTAGGCGGGCGCGGCGCCGAGGATCAGCGCGAGGGCGAGGGCAAGACGGCGCACCGGCCGGAACTCCCAGGCAAAAGGGGGCAAGCGCAGTCTAGACGCGAAGGGTACATTGACGCATAGGTCAATTGAATGACGCACGCGTCTGGACGCGCCCCGGGGGATTTGTGCTAGCATCGCCGACAACCGGCCGGCAGCGGCGGAAGAACCATGGGGAGGGAAACGACATGACGGACGCGCGCACGCTGAAGGGCAAGACCCTGTTCATCACCGGCGCCAGCCGGGGCATCGGCAAGGCGATCGCGCTGCGCGCCGCCCGCGACGGCGCCAACGTCGTCATCGCCGCCAAGACGTCGGAACCGCACCCCAAGCTGCCGGGCACCATCTTCTCCGCCGCGGAGGAGGTCGAGGCCGCGGGCGGCAAGGGGCTGCCGATCCTCTGCGACATCCGCGACGACGCCCAGGTGGCCGAGGCGGTGGCCCGCACGGTGGAGACGTTCGGCGGCATCGACATCCTGGTCAACAACGCCAGCGCGATCAGCCTGACCGGCACGCTGGACACCCCGCTGAAGCGCTGGGACCTGATGATGGGCGTCAACGGGCGGGGCACCTTCGCCTGCTCCCAGGCCTGCCTGCCGCATCTGCTGAAGGCCGGGAACCCGCACATCCTGACGCTGTCGCCGCCGTTGAACCTGAACCCGCGCTGGTTCCAGCACCACACCGCCTACACCATCGCCAAATACGCGATGAGCCTGTGCACGCTGGGCATGAGCGCCGAGTTCCGCGGCAGGGTCGCCGTGAACTCCCTGTGGCCGCGCACGATCATCGGCACGGCGGCCATCGCCATGCTGAAGGGCGCCGCCGAGTTCGACAACTGCCGCAAGCCGGAGATCCTGGCCGACGCCGCCCACGCCATCCTGACCCGCGACGCCAGGACCTGCACCGGCCATTTCTTCATCGACGACGAGGTTCTGGCGGAGGAGGGCGTGACCGACCTGGAGCCCTATGCGGTCAAGCCGGGCGCCCCGTTGGCGCCGGACATCTTCCTGGATTGAGGGCATTCCGAAGAAACCGCGAAGCGCAGGGGGGAGGCCGTGCCGGGCCCACCCCTTTCGCGCTCCTCTTCCGCGCCCCCATTCCGCGCCCCCATTCCGCGCCTGTGAGCGCGCTTTGTGCAGGGCAGCGTTCCCACGATATCACAAGCATCGGCCGCGGGTTTCGGTTACACTACGGTTTGTTTGCTCCCCAAATCGAAAGGGACCCTTTTCGCCGATCGGCTGATCCCCGGATTCAATCCGCCAACCGGCAAGTGTCCGCACGTCCCTTTCCAGCTTGTTGTCACACACCGTCCGGTTGGGGCGGAGCGGATGCTCGAACAGCGTCAAACACTGAGCTTGTCCCAGAACAATCGGTTCATTCCGGAGCTCTTATGACCATCGAGCTGCACACCTTTACCGTTACCCTGAATCACTCGGAAGCAACGGCGTACAAGAGTCTGGCCGAGCATCGGGCCTGGGTCCGCACCGCGGTGTCCGACCTGTCGGAGGTGCTGCGCACCGCCGGCATGGGCGCGGAAGCCCGCCTGCGCGGGCACGACCGCTGCGGTCACCTCGTCGTCGAGGCGACCGACACGGGCGCGAACTTCCTGCGCACCCTGCCGGCCATCGTCAGCGTGGAGGTCCACTGACCGGCGAAGCGCAACGGTCCAGGGGACACTTTGAAAGGGGCCGGAGCGGAAACGCTCCGGCCCTTCCGCGTTACAGGCCCTTTTGCTTTACAGGCCCTTCTGGGCGGCGTCCTTCAGCCGGCGCAGGAAGCGCTCGGCGCGGGCGAGTTCGCTCAGCTCCACATACTCGTCGGGCTTGTGGGCCTGCTCGATGTCGCCGGGGCCGCAGACCACGGCGGGGATGTTGGCGATGCTGGTGAACAGCGCGCCCTCCGTGCCGAAGGCCACCTTGCCGTGGCCGTTCTGCTCCGCGAGGTTCTTGACCAGCGTCACCTCCTCCGACTCCGGCGGGGTGTCGAGCGCCGGGCTGTCCGACAGGGTTTCCCAGGAGAATCCAGCCTCGGGCCGCACGGCGCGCATCTCCGGCTCCAGCGTCTTCGCGAAGTCCCGCAGTTCCTTCAGCATCGGCGCCACGGGATGGTCGGCGAGATGCCGGATCTCGAACTCGAAGGAGGCGTCGGAGGGGACGATGTTGCGGGCGGTGCCGCCCTGCATCACCCCGGTGTGCACGGTGGTGAAGGGCACGTCGTAGTCGTGGTCGAACGGCCCCTGCTCGGCGAAGCGGCGGCCCATGCCGCGCAGGAAGGACACCAGCTCCGCCGCGTACTCCACGGCGTTCACCCCCTGCGGGGCGAGCGAGGAGTGGCAGGCGTGGCCGTGGACGCGGCAGCGCATCGCCACCTTGCCCTTGTGGCCGACGATCACCCGCATCCGCGTCGGCTCCCCGACGATGCACAGGCGCGGCTTGACCGCCATTCCGGCAAGTTGGGTCAGCAGGCCGGGCACGCCGAGGCAGCCCAGCTCCTCGTCATAGGAGAAGGCGTAATGGATCGGAGTCGTGAGATTGGCGGCCAGGAAGTCCGGCGCCATGGCCAGCGCCGCCGCGATGAAACCCTTCATGTCCGCGGTGCCGCGCCCGAACAGCTTGCCGTCGCGCTCCGTCAGGGTGAAGGGATCGCTCGACCAGTCCTGGTCGTCCACCGGCACCACGTCGGTGTGGCCGGACAGGCAGACGCCGCCGCGGTCCGCCGGGCCGATGGTGGCGTAGAGATTGGCCTTGGTCCGCTCCTCGTTGAACACCAGCGTGCTGGGCACCCCCAGCGCCGCGAGATGGTCGCGGATGTAGTGGATCAGGTCGAGGTTGGAGTTGCGGCTGGTCGTGTCGAAGGCGATCAGGTCGCGCAGCAGCTCCAGCGTGCGCGGGCTGCACGCGGAAGGGCCGGCGGGATCGGATGCGGGCATCATGGACCTGTGGTTTCGTTCAGATGGCAGGCGGACCAGCGCCGGGGCGCGATCTCGCGCAGGGTAGGGCGTTCCGCCGAACAGCGTGGCATCGCGTGCGGGCAGCGCGGGTGAAAGGCGCAGCCCGACGGCGGGTCGAGGGGCGATGGAATCTCTCCGCGGATCGGCGCGAACCGCCGCTTCTCCACGGACACGCGCGGCGCCTCGTCCAACAGCGCCTTGGCATAGGGATGATTGGGTTTGTCGAACAGCTCCGGTGTCGGGGCCAACTCCACGATCCGTCCAAGATACATGATCGCGGTGCGGTCGGAAATGTGTTCCACGACGCCCAGGTCGTGGCTGATGAAGAGATAGGTCAGCGACAGCTCCGCGCGCAGGCGCATGAACAGATTGATGATCTGCGCCTGGATCGACACGTCCAGCGCCGCGACGGACTCGTCGCAGACCAGCACGTCTGGCTTCACCGCCAGCGCGCGGGCGATGCCGATGCGCTGCCTCTGACCGCCGGAGAACTGGTGCGGGTAGCGCCGCAGGTAGGCGGGGTCCAGCCCGACCTGCCGCAGCGTCGCGGCCACATAGTCCTCCGCCTCCCGCCGCGGCACCAGCCCATGGACCACCGGCGCCTCGCCGACGATGTCCGCCACGCGCAGGCGCGGGTTGAGGGAGGCCATGGGGTCCTGGAAGACCATCTGGATCTTCAGGTTGGCGTGGTGGCGGTCGGCCGGGGACAGCTCCCGCAGGTCGCGGCCGCGCCAGCGCAGGGTGCCGGCGCTCGGCGGCAGGATGCCGGCGACCATGCGGCCCAGCGTGCTCTTGCCGCAGCCGGATTCGCCGACCAGCCCGACCACCTCGCCCTCGGCGATGGACAGATCCACGCCGCTGACCGCCTGCACGGCCCGGTCGTCGATGGCCGCGCCCAGCCGGCGGGCGAACCGCTCCACCACGTCCAGCTTGCGCGCGAAGCGCTTGGTCAGCCCGTCCAGTTCGATGATGGAAGCGGCGGTCATGCGGCGTCTCCCCGCGCTTCGGCCCCGACGGGATTCCAGCAGCGCCAGGCGCGGTCCTCCCGCTCTCCCACCAGTTCGGGCATGGTCGTGCAGGCCCCGGTGGCCCGGTCGCAGCGCGGTCGGAAGGCGCAGCCTTCCGGCAGGTCGAGGACGGAGGGCGTCATGCCGGGAATGGAGCGCAGCGGCACGCCGCGCCGGTTCCGGCTGGGCACCGATTCCAGCAGACCGCGGGTGTAGGGATGGCGCGGGTTGCCGATGATCTCCGCCACCGTCCCGGTTTCCACCACCCGGCCCGCGTACATCACCGCCACCCGGTCGGCCAGCGCCGACACGACGGCGAGGTCGTGGGTCACCCAGATCAGCGCCGTCCCCGTCTCGCGGCAGAGTTTCTGAACCTCGAACAGGATCTGCGCCTGGATGGTGACGTCGAGCGCGGTGGTCGGCTCGTCGGCGATGATCAGGTCGGGGGAGTGCAGCAGCGCGATGGCGATGGCGACGCGCTGGCGCATCCCGCCGGAGAACTGGTGCGGGTAGGCGGCCAGCCGCTCGTCGGGGGAGGCGATGCCGACGCGGGCCAGCGCCCGGCGCGAGCGCTCCCAGGCCTCGGCCCGGCTGACCCTCTCGTGGGCCCGCACGGCCTCGACCATCTGCGTGCCGATGCTCAGCACCGGGTTCAGGGTCATCATCGGGTCCTGGAAGATCATGGCGATGCGCCGCCCGCGGATGGTGCGCAGCCGCTTCTCCCCGGCACCGACCAGATCCTCGCCATGGAACAGCACCCGCCCGCCGACCACCCGCCCCGGCGGATCGACGAGGCCGAGGATGGACTGCCCGGTCACCGACTTGCCGGAGCCGGACTCGCCGACCAGCCCGAGGATCTCGCCGCGGTCGAGCCGCAGGCTGACCCCGTCCACCGCCTTCACGGTGCCGGCGCGGGTGAGGAAATGGGTCTTCAGCCCGTCCACACGCAGCAGGGGTTCGGTCATCGCGTGCCCCTCCTAATGGTTCAGGCGCGGGTTGAGGACGTCGCGCAGCCGGTCCCCCACCAGATTGATCGCCACGATGGTGAGCAGAAGCGCGAGACCGGGGAACAGGCTGATCCAGTAATCGCCCGACAGCATGTACTGGTAGCCCGACGCGATCAGCATCCCCAGCGACGGCTGGGTCACCGGCACGCCGACGCCGAGGAAGCTCAGCGTCGCCTCCAGCGCGATGGCGTGGGCGACCTGAACCGTCGCCACCACGATCAGCGGCGGCAGGCAGTTGGGCAGCAGATGGCGCATCATGATCCGCCGGTGGGGCAATGCCAGGCACTGCGCGGCCTCGATGTATTCCTTGCGCCGCTCGACCAGGGCGGAGCCGCGGATGGTCCGCGCGTAGTAGGCCCACTGCACGGCGGCCAGCGCGACGATCACCTTGTCCACCCCCTTGCCCAGCAGGGCCAGCAGGATCAGCGCGATCAGGATGGCCGGGAAGGAGAGCTGGATGTCGACCAGCCGCATGACCAGCCCGTCCACCCGGTCCCCGGCATAGGCGGCCAGCAGCCCGACCGCCACGCCGACGGCGAGCGCGATCAGCGTGGCGACCACCCCGACCAGCAGGCTGGTGCGCAGGCCGAAGACGATGGCCGACAGCATGTCGCGCCCCTGGTCGTCGGTGCCCAGCCAATAGGTCCAACCCCCGCCGCCCAGCGTGCCCGGCGCCATCATGCTGTCGAGAATGTCCAGCTGGGCGAGGTCGTAGGGGTCCTGCGGCACCACCCAGCGGGCGAGCAGGGCGGCCAGGACGATCAGCACCAGCACCGCCAGCCCGGCCAGCGCCGTGCGCGACCGCGCGAACTCCCGCGCCAGCCGCAGGAAGGGCGTCTCGACCGCCGGGGTCTTGGCCGCGACGCCGCTCATGCCCGCCCCCCGCCCAGCCGGATTCGCGGGTCGAGCAGCGAATAGACCAGATCGACGATCAGGTTGATGACGACGAACAGCAGAACCGTCACCAGCAGATAGGCGATCACCACCGGCCGGTCGAGCTGGAGGATGCTGTCGATCAGCAGCTTGCCCATGCCCGGCCAGGCGAAGACCGATTCCGTGACCACCGAGAAGGCGATGACGCTGCCCAACTCCAGCCCCAGCACGGTGACCACCGGGATCATGATGTTCTTCAGGATGTGCACCCCGACCACCCGCGCGGGCGCCAGCCCCTTGGCGCGGGCGAACTTCACATAGTCCTGCAAGGCGACCTCCCGCGTGCCGGCGCGGGCCAGACGGATGACCAGCGACAGCTTGAACAGGGCCAGATTGACGGCGGGCAGGATCAGATGGGCCAGCCCGTCGGCGGTCAGGAAACTCCACTGCACGCCGAACAGGCCGGCCGTCTCGCCGCGCCCGCCCGCCGGCAGCCAGCCCAGCGTCACCGCGAAGGCCATGATGAGCATCATCCCGACCCAGAAGGTGGGCAGCGAGAAGCCCAGGATCGAGCCGGTCATGATGACCCGCCCGGCCAGGGAGTCCGGCTTCAGCCCGGCCCACAGCCCCAGCGGGATGCCCAGCACCACCGCCACCAGCATGGCGCAGAGCGCCAGCTCCAGCGTCGCCGGAAAGCGCTGGAGGACGAGGCCGAGGGCCGGCACCCCATGAACGAAACTGGTGCCGAGGTCGCCGCCGACGGCGCTTTCCACGAAGCGCAGGAACTGCTCGTGCATCGGCTTGTCGAGCCCCAGCCGGGCGATGGCGGCGGCGCGCTCGAACTCATCGGCCTCCGGGCTGATGAGCACGTCGATGGGGTTGCCGATGGCGAAGATGCCGGCGAAGACCAGCACCGACATCGCCACCACGACGACCGCGCTCTGCGCCAGCCGCCGGAGGATGAAGACAAGCATGGCGCTCCGCTAATATCTAACCTTCTCCACTCGGGGGAGAGGGTGGCCCGGAGGGCCTTTCGCGCTGGCCGAAGGCCGCCAGCGCTGACGGCGGCAGGCGGATGCCTACAGCATCCGCTGAGAGCCGGTGAGGGGGATGCGCGTTGCGGAGCGTTCGGCAAAAGCGCAAACCCCCTCACCCTAACCCTCTCCCCGGAGGGGAGAGGGAAAGAGGGCGGCGCTCGCTCCGTTCACTTCGCGGGGGTCACCTTCTGCGCCAGCGTGTACTGGTCGGCGCGCGGTTCGTAGCTCAGCCCCTTCTTCATCGCCCACACCGTCACCTCGTAATGCAGGGGGATGATGATGTCGGCGTCCATCGCCCGCTTCACCGCGTCCTGGAGCAGCTTTTCCCGCTTGGCGTCGTCCACGGTCGCCAGCGCGGTGTCCAGCATGCCGTCCAGCTCCGGGTCGGAGTAGCTGGTGTAGTTGGTGGTGCCGTAGCCCTTCTCCTTGATCGGCGTGGCGATCAGCGCCTTCAGCGGCGAGGACATCTCGCCCGAATCGGCGCCCCAGCCGGCCAGGAAGACGCTGTATTCCTGCTTGTTGCGCTTGGAGAAGAAGACGTTGGCGGTGGTCGCGTCGACCTGCGTCTGGACGCCGATGCGGGTGAACATCTGGGCGACCGCCTGGGCCACCTTGTCGTCGTTGATGTAGCGGTCGTTCGGCGTGCCGAGCGTGAGCTGGAAGCCTTT
This sequence comes from Azospirillum sp. TSH58, assembly GCF_003119115.1. Taxonomy (NCBI): domain Bacteria; kingdom Pseudomonadati; phylum Pseudomonadota; class Alphaproteobacteria; order Rhodospirillales; family Azospirillaceae; genus Azospirillum; species Azospirillum sp. TSH58. The sequence continues at coordinate 590,366 of NZ_CP022366.1, read as the reverse complement.
CGGATAGCCGGCCTCGGCCAGGAGCTGCTTGGCCTTGTTCGCGTCGGTGGCGACCGTGACCTCCGGGTTGTTGCCGTAGAAGCCGGCGGGGAGGTACTGGTTCGCCGGCTCCGCCACGCCCATCATGATGCGCTTCACGATGGCGTCGCGGTCCACCGCCAGCGACAGCGCCTTGCGCACCTTCGGGTCCTTCAGCGGGTTCTTGCCGTCGGTGCCGGTGATGGTCGGCGGGGTGTCCTGCACGCCCAACGCCAGATAGATTACGCGGTTCGACTGGGCCTGGGCCAAGGAGACGTTGGGGGCGGACTTCAGCCGCTCGATGTCCTGCACCGGGGGCGATTCGATGATGTCCACGTCGCCGGCCAGCAGGGCGGCGACGCGCGGCCCGTCGCTGGTGATCGGGCGGAAGACCACCGTGTCCCAGGCGGCCTGCGGCCCCCAGTAATCGGGGTTGCGCTCCAGGATTTGCCGGTCGCCCTTGGTGTAGGACTTGTGCTTGAACGGCCCGGTGCCGATCATCAGGGAGCCGTCGTTGAAGGCCTGGGTGGTCGGCCAGGAATCGGCCTTGCAGCCCGCCTTGTCGAAGGTCACCGCCTCGCCGCCCGCCGCCTTGGCGGAGATGATGCCGAAGGTCGACAGCTCCACCGGCAGCAGCGGGTAGGGCTTGCCGGTCCTGATGACGAGGGTGTGCGGGTCCGGCGCCTCGATCCCCGCGATGCCCTTGGTGTAGACGGTGAAGGAGGAGGGGCTGTTGGCGACGTTCGGGATGCGGCAGACCGTGTAGACGAAATCCTGCGCCGTGAACTCCGTGCCGTCGTGGAACTTCACGCCTTTGCGCAGCTTGAATTCCCAGGTTGTCTCGTCGACGGCGCGCCAGCTTTCCGCCAGTTCGGGCTGGAGCCGCATCTTGGCGTCCATGCTGACCAGCGATTCGAACACATGCTTGCGGGCGCGCGTGTTGGGGCCGAGGTTGTGGTAGTGCGGGTCGAGCGCGCTCGGCTCCGCCGAGGTCCCGACCGTCAGGGTCGCGGCTTGGCCCGGCGCCGGGACGGCGGCCAGCAGGGCCAGGGCCGCGGCCGCCGGCAGGAGTGGTTTGACGATTCCGGAACGCAGCACACCCGCAAGACGTCGATCACGCCAATGCCGATCACGTAAGGCCATCCCTCGTCCCCCTGATTGTACGTTTGAATTGTATCCGTGAAGCAGGCTCCCAGCCCTTGGACCGCGGTTGCTGCGGCCCGATTCTTGTCGTTCGGCGCGCCGCAAAAGGTGCGGCGGCACGTATGTGTTCAACGATCAGACCGTGAAACCATTGAACTGTCAACAGGGTCCGGTCTTCTGACCTATCCGGTTTTTCCCAATGGAAAGCTTTGGCAAACGGCTCCGGACGGGGCAGGATCGCTTCACCCGAAAACGCCAACGCAGAGAGCGAGGGGATTAGAGATGAAGACCTGCCAATCCTTCTACATCGGCGGCGCCTGGACCGAACCCGCGGCGGGCGCCACCGTGATGGAGGTGTTGAACCCGGCGACGGAGCAGGTGTCGGGCACCGTGGCGCTCGGCGGGCCGGAGGACGCGCGGCGCGCGGTGGCGGCGGCCCACGCCGCCTTCGACGGCTTTTCCCGCACCCCCCTGAACGAGCGGCTGGAGCTGCTGGCCGCCGTCTGCGCGCTTTTCGAGAAGCGCATGGACGACGTGGCCGACGCCATCACCGAGGAGATGGGCGCCCCCCTGGCGGCGCTGTCGAAGCCGGCGCAGGCCTTCATGGGTCTCGCCCACTTCAAGACGGCCCTGGAGGCCGCCCGCGAGTATCCGTTCGAGCGGACCCGCGGCACCACCCGCATCCTGCGCGAGCCGGTCGGCGTCTGCGCCATGATCACGCCGTGGAACTGGCCGATCAACCAGATCGCCTGCAAGGTCGCCCCGGCGCTCGCCACCGGCTGCACGATGGTGCTGAAGCCCAGCGAGTTCGCCCCCTATTCGGCCTGGATCTTCGCCGAGATCCTGCACGAGGCGGGCGTTCCGGCGGGCGTCTTCAACATGTTCTACGGCGACGGCGCGGTGGTCGGGCCGGTGCTGGCCTCGCACCCGCTGGTCGACATGGTGTCGCTGACCGGCTCCACCCGCGCCGGCGCGTCGGTGTCCCACAACGCCGCCGACAGTATCAAGCGCGTGTCGCTGGAGCTGGGCGGCAAGTCCGCCAACATCATCTGCGAGAGCGCCGACCTGACCAAGGCGGTGACCCACGGCGTGCGGTCGATGATGTCCAACACCGGGCAGAGCTGCAACGCGCCGTCGCGCATGTATGTCCCGGCCTCCCGCCTGGACGAGGCGGAGACGATCGCCGCCCAGGTCTGCGCCCGTCTGGTGGTGGGCGATCCGCGCGGCGACCGCACCGGCGTCGGCCCGATCGCCAACCAGCGCCAGTATGAGCGGGTGCAGCGCCTGATCCAGGCCGGCATCGAGGAGGGCGCCTCCCTGCTGTGCGGCGGTCCGGGCCGTCCGGAGGGGCTGGAGCGCGGCTTCTACGCCAAGCCCACCGTCTTCAGCCGCGCCACCGATACGATGACCATCATGCGCGAGGAGATCTTCGGCCCGGTTCTCACCATCCGTCCCTATGAGGACCTGGAGGAGGCGATCCGCAGCGCCAACGACTCGCTCTACGGCCTGTCCGGCTACGTCTACGCCGGCACGGTGGACGAGGCGCGGGCGGTGGCGAAGCGTCTGCGCACCGGCATGGTGCATCTGAACGGCGCCTCCATCGACCTCGCGGCCCCCTTCGGCGGCTACAAGCAGTCGGGCATCGGCCGCGAGTGGGGCGAGGTCGGTTTCGAGGAGTTCCTGGAGACCAAGTCCGTCTACGGCAGCGAGCCGGCCGTGTAAGGGGCTGAAGTGGTGACTATTATCCCCTCTCCCCTCCGGGGAGAGGGTTAGGGTGAGGGGGTTGTGCATTTGCCGGACGTCCCGCGATGCGCAACCCCCTCACCGGCTCTCAGCGGATGCCAGAGGCATCCGCCTGTCGCCGTCAGCGCGGGCTTTCAGCCAGCGCGAGAGGCCCTCCGGGCCACCCTCTCCCCAGGGGGGAGAGGGCTAAACGGTTCGTCCCCTTACGCCTCCGCGGTCTTGGCGGCGGCGACGAACTCCTTCGCGTCCGCCTTGCCCATCCCGTTGAAGAACAGGTTCAGCAGGACCGCCGCGATGGTGCCCAGAAGGATGCCGCTGTGCAGCAGCGGCGACAGGAAGGGCGGCATCTTCTGGAAGATCTTGTCGGCGACCAGCGGCACCATGCCCAGGCTGATGCTGATGGCGACGACGTAGATGTTGCCGCGGTTGGCCGTGTAATCGACCTTCGCCAGGATCTTGATGCCGGTCGCCGCGACCATGCCGAACATCACCAGCCCGGCCCCGCCCAGCACATAGGTGGGGACGGAGGCGACGACGTGCGCCAGCTTCGGGAACAGGCCGAAGGCGATCAGGATGACGCCGCCCGCCACGCAGACCCAGCGGCTGCGCACCCCGGTGATCCCGACCAGCCCGACATTCTGCGAGAAGGAGGTGTAGGGGAAGGTGTTGAAGACGCCGCCGATCAGCGTGCCCAGCCCGTCCGTGCGCAGGCCGCGGGTCAGTTGCTCCGGCGTCACCGGGCGGCCGACCATCTCGCCCACCGCCAGGAACATGCCGGTGGACTCGATCATCACGACGATCATCACCAGCGACATGGTCAGGATCGACCAGAACTCGAACACCGGCATGCCGAACTGGAACGGGTAGATCACGTCCACCCACTTGGCCTGTCCCACCCCGTCGAAGCTGACCAGCCCGAGCACCATGGTCAGGGCGAAGCCCGCGACGATGCCCAGCAGGACCGAGATGTTCGCCCAGAAGCCTTTGGCGTATTTGGTCACCAGCAGGATCACCGCCAGCACGAACAGCGCGATGCCGAGATAGAGCGGGTCGCCGAAGTTCGGGTTCCCGGCGCCGCCGCCGGCCCAGGTGATGCCCACCCGCATCAGCGAAATGCCGATGATGGCGATGACCGTCCCCGTCACCACCGGCGGGAACAGCGGCAGCAGGCGCCCGACCAGCGGTGCCGCCAGCGTGGCGAAGACGCCGGCCCCGATCACCGCGCCGTAGATGCCCAGCAGCCCCAGCGAGGGGTTTCCCGCCATGGCGACCATTGGCCCGACCGCGGCGAAGGTGACGCCCATCATCACCGGCAGGCGAATGCCGAACTTCCAGAAGCCCAGTGTCTGGATCAGCGTGACGATGCCGCAGGCGAACAGGTCGGCGTTGATGAGCAGGGCGATCTGGTCCTTGGGCAGCTTCAGCGCGCCGCCGATGATGAGCGGCACGGCGATGGCCCCTGCGTACATCACCATCACATGCTGCATGCCCAGCGCCAGCAGGCGCAGCAGCGGAAGCTTTTCGTCAACCGGGTGGGGTGCGGTTGAAGACTCCAGCGACGACATGATCCATGACCTCCGCGAATGAACAGGCGCGAAGTGCATGGCCCGTGCCACAACCGGTAGGGCGGGATATCCATGCGCGGCACCCCGGGATGTGCCGCGAAAAGCAGCGGTGTTCGGGAGGGATGCTCAATCCATGGGCAGGCCTATATCCCCTCTCCCCTCTGGGGAGAGGGTTAGGGTGAGGGGGCTGCGCGTGGCGGATCGTCCGGCAAAAGCGCAACCCCCTCACCGGCCCTCCGGGCCACCCTCTCCCCAGAGGGGAGAGGGTTATTCCGCCGTATGTGACAGACTTTCGCTCAGGGCCGCGCGCTGGACAGCGGTTGCGCGGCTTCCGCCACCACCGCCTTGCGGACGGGCAGGCCGGCGCCGCGCAGGGCTTCGGTGATGCGGTCGCCGTGGCCCTCGTCCTCCACCTCGATCAGCAGGGCGACCTCGGCGGACTTGACGGAGAAGGCGCCGAACAGGCGCTGGTGCTGCACGTCGATGATGTTGCCGCCGCACTCCGCCACGATGCGGGCCACCTGGGCCAGCGCGCCGGGCTGGTCGGCCACGTCGATGTCCAGGTTGATCAGGCGGCCGTCGCGGGCGAAGCCGCGCATCAGCACATTCGCCAGCGTGCGCGTGTCGATGTTGCCGCCCGACACGATCAGGCCGACCCGCTTGCCGCGGAAACGCTCGGGGTGGAAGAGCAGGGCGGCCAGCCCGGCGGCTCCGGCGCCCTCCGCGACGGTCTTCTCCACCTCGATCAGCATGGCGATGGCGCGCTCGATCACCGCCTCGGGGACCAGCACCACGTCGCAGCCGTTCTGCCTCAGGATGTCGATGGGCCGGTCGCCGACGTCGCGCACGGCGATGCCCTCCGCCACGGTCGGGCCGCCGACCTTGACCGGCTGCCCGGCGAGGCGCTGCGCCGCGGCGGGGTAGGTCTCCACCTCCACCCCGACGACCTCCAGGCCGGGCCGCAGCGCGCGGGCGGCGACCGCGGCCCCGGCGGCCAGCCCGCCGCCGCCGACCGGGATGGCCAGCGCGTCGAGGTCCGGCACCTCCGCCAGCATCTCCAGCACGACGGTGCCCTGGCCGGCGATCACCGCGTCGTCGTCGTAGGGATGGACGAAGACCAGCCCGTCCCGCTTGGCGAGGTCGTGGGCGAAGGCCGCGGCCTCGGCCAGGGACTCGCCCTCCAGGATGACGGTGGCGCCGTGGTAGCGCGTGCGCTTGACCTTCACGAAGGGGGTGAAGCGCGGCATGACGATGGTCGCCGCGATGCCCAGCCGCTTCGCGTGGTAGGCCACGGCCTGGGCGTGGTTGCCGGCCGACATGGCGATCACCCCGGCCTGCCGCTCCTCCGGCGTCAGGTGCAGCAGCCGGTTGGCCGCCCCGCGCTCCTTGAAGGACGCGGTGAACTGGAGGTTCTCCAGCTTGACCCAGACCTCGGCGCCGGTGATCTGCGACAGGGTTTCGGAGCGCAGGAAGGGCGTGCGGCTGATCCGTCCGGCCAGCCGTTCGGCGGCGGCGTGAATGTCGTCGATGGTGACCGGCATGTCCTGTGCTTCCTCTACAAACCGCCCTTCCCAGGCGCGCTGGAGACCGCACCGTACAGGTCCGGGCGGCGGTCCGCCAGATGCGTGCCGACCCGGCGCAACGCGGGGTCGAGATCGACGGTCAGCAGCGCCTCGTCCTCGCCGGCCCGCGCCAGCACCGACCCGTCCGGCGCCGCTACGCTGCTGAGCCCGCAATAGCGCAATGTCCCCTCGCGCCCGCAGCGGTTGGCGTAGACGACAAAGAGGCCGTTCTCGAAGGCGCGGGCGGGGACGATGGTGGTGGCGACGATCTCGTAGGGTGCCATCAGCGCGGTTGGCACCAGCAACAGATCCACCCCGGCCAGCGCGTGGCGGCGCACCAGTTCCGGGAACTCCACGTCGTAGCAGATGACGACGCCAACCCGCATGCCGCCGACCTCGGCGGTCGGGAAGGCGTCGCCGCCCGGCGCGAAGGAGCCGCGGTCGAGATCGCCGTAAAGATGCGTCTTGCGTTGGTTCAGCAGGGGCCGCCCATCCGCCCCGATCAGTTGCGCCGCGTTGTGGACGGCGCCGTCCATCCCCCGCTCCGGGTAGCCGTAGAGCAGCGCGATGCCGTGCCGCCGGGCGATGGCGGCGACCCGCGCGGCCATTGGCCCGTCCGCTGGCTCGGCGAGGGCGCGCACCGCCTCCGCGCCGATGGCGTAGCCGGTCAGGCCCATCTCCGGCCCGACCAGCAGGGCGGAGCCGCGCCCCGCCGCCTCCACCGCCGCCCGCTCCAGACGGTCGAGGTTGCGGTCCGGCGCACCGGGCTCCGCGTCCGCCTGGAGCAGGCTCAGCCGCATGCCGTCAGCCTCGGTCCTGGCGGTTGGCGAGGGCGCGCACCGACAGGCAGAGGATTTCGAACAGCATCTGCGCGCCGGCGTGGGCGGTGTTGGTCGTGGCGTCGTACTGGGGCGCCACCTCCACCACGTCGCCGCCGACGATGTCCAGCCCGTCGAGCCCGCGCAGGATCGCCAGCGCCTCCCGCGTGGTCAGGCCGCCGACCTCCGGCGTGCCGGTGCCGGGGGCGAAGACCGGGTCCAGGCAATCCACGTCGAAGGAGACGTAGACCGGCCCGTTGCCCACCACCTTGCGCGCCGTCTCGATGACGCTGGCGATGCCGCGCTCCGGGATGTCCTCCGCGTGGATCACGGTCATGCCGCTGTCGTAGGAGAACTCCCACAGATACTCCGTGCTGCCGCGGATGCCGATCTGCACCGTGCGCTCCGGGTCCAGGACGCCGTCCAGAACCGCCTGCCGGAAGGGGCCGCCATGGTGGAACTTGGCGCCCTCGTAGGGGCCGCCGGTGTCGCAATGGGCGTCGAAATGGATCATGCCCACCGGGCGTTCGCGGCCCAGCGCCTTCAGGATCGAATAGGTGATGGAATGGTCGCCGCCCACCGACAGCGGGATGACGCCCGCGTCCATCACGCGGTTGTAGAAGGCCAGGATGTCGCCGTGGCACGCCTCCAGGCTGAAGCGGCTGGACAGCGGAACGTCGCCGACGTCGGCCAGCTTGCAGGACGCCGCCGGGACCATGCGCAGGGCGTGCTCGTAGGGGCCGATGCGCTCCATCCCGCGCACGGCGCGCGGGCCGAGGCGGGCGCCGGCCCGGTTGGTGACTCCCAGGTCCATCGGCACGCCGATCAACGCGATGTCCAGCCCGCCGAAGTCCGCGGCCTCCGCCGCGTCGGGGCGGTAGGGGGCGTCGAGCAGGGTGGACACCCCGGCGAAGGGCTGGACCCGCTTGCCGCCGGAGAACTGGAGGGCGGCCACCCGCTGGAACTCCGGATCGTGGAAGTCGTCGCCGCCGGAGCCACTGTACTTCGTACGCAAACGATCAAGCTTCTGAGGGTCGATCATCGTCCGAATCTCTCTGAGAAAAGGGTGTCGGTCGTTCTTGGATGTCAGTCGTTCTTGGCCCAGGCGCCGAGCAGGCGGGGCAGGTCGCCGAACCACGCGATCAGCCCGAAGACCACCGCCGTCAGCGACACGAACAGCACCGTCACCGCGGCCATGGTCGGGGTGTAGCCGTAGCGGAGTGCGTTGAAGATCTTGATGGGCAGCGTCTCCAGCGTGAAGCCGACCACCATGTAGGCCACGATGTACTCGTTCAGCGACAGCACGAAGGCGAAGGCGAAGCCCGAGATGACGTAGGGCCGCACCAGCGGCATCACCACCGTGCGCAGCACCGTCCGGTCGTCCGCCCCCATGGTCGCCGCCGCCTCGACGTAGGAGCGGTCCACCGCCCCGAAGCCCAGCGACAGCGTGACCAGCGGCAGCGTCACGAAGAACACCGCGTGGCTGACCACCACCGTCCAGGGCGACCCGTATTCGCCGACCGCCGCCCAGAAGCTGAGGAATCCCAGGGCGGTGATGACCGGCGGCAGGATGAAGGGCGTCATGCCCAGCACCTCGAACGTCCGTGCCCAGGGCGCGCGCCAGCGCCACAGGAACCAGGCCAGCGGGAAGGCGATCAGCACCGCCAGCGCCGCCGACAGGGTGGCGACGACGAGGCTGGTGACGAGCGCGCCGCGCCAGCCGGGGTCGGTGAAGACCTCCGCGTACCAGGCGAGCGAGAAGCCTTGCGGCGGGAAGGTCAGCGCCTTCTTCTCGTTCACCGAGACGCCGGCCACCACCAGGATCGGCGCCGACAGGACCAGGGCGATCAGGCCGGCGGCCAGGGAATTCAGCGTGCGCATCAGCATCAGGCCGTCTCCTCCCGCCGCCCGGCGAGCAGCGCCAGCCCGACGAGGGCGAGGCTGACCAGCACCAGGAAGACGGCCATGGCCGCCGCGAAGGGCATGTTGGACTGGTAGATCGCCTGATCGGTGATGAGCACCGACAGCGTCCAGTGCTGGGGCCGTCCCAGAAGCTGCGGCAGCAGGTAGGAGCCGAGCGCGAAGACGAACACCATGATCGTGGTCGCCACGATGGTGTTGCGCAGCGCCGGAACCACCACCGTGAAGAAGGCGCGCAGCGGCGAGGAGCCGAGCGTGCGCGCCGCCTCCTCCAGATAGGGGTCGAGGCGGGCGAGCGCCGGGTAGAGCACCAGCACCGTGTAGGGGAAGGCCTGATAGACCAGCCCGGCCAGCAGCGCGCCGAAGCTCGGGCTGAGGGATTGCGGCTCGGCCATCAGGCCCAGCGCCACGAACAGGTTGGTGATGCCCGCCGTGCGCGACAGCAGGGTGGACCAGGCGAAGCCGATGATGACTTCCGACAGCGACAGGATCGACAGCAGGAAGACTAGCCAGCGGATCTGCGCGCCGCGCGACAGCTTCACCAGCCGGTAGGTGAAGGGGAAGGCGATGCCCACCGACAGCGCCGCGACCAGCGCCGCCAGCCCCAGCGAGAAGGACATCACCCCGCCGAAGAAGGCGGTCAGGAACCGCTCGTAGTTGGCGAAGACGAGGTCCGGCTCGTAGAAGCCGCCGGGCACGCGCCGGAAGACGCTGACCGCGATCATCAGGCTGAAGGGGATGACGAAGAAGACGACCAGCATCAGCGCCGGGAAGAGGATCGGCGCGTGCTCGGCCAGACCGCGGGGCGCGCGGCGGATCATGGGACCCTCTCGCCCATCGGGGGCAGCACGACGCAGGCCGCCGGGGGGAACTCCACTGCCAGGGCGCCGCCGGGGGCGACCGGCGGGCGGTCCTGCGGGCGGGTCAGGGCGACGATCTCCCGCCCGGCCACGTCGATGCGGAACTCCACGCTGGCGCCGAGGTCGCGCATGAAGGACAGCGTGCCGGTCAGCCGGTTCGGCCCGTCGGTGCCCGCGGGGTGGACGATCACGTCCTCCGGGCGGACGGACAGCAGGACGCGGCCGGTCGGCGGCAGGTCGGGCAGATGCAGGGCGCCGCCGGGCACGGCGGCGGTGCCGGGGGCGGTCACCTCGCCCTCCAGCAGGTTGGTCATGCCGATGAAGTCGGCGACGAAGGCGTCGGCGGGCTGGCGGTAGACCTCCATCGGCGGGGCGGCCTGATGGATGCGGCCCTGCGACATCACCACCACGAGGTCGGCCATGGTCATCGCCTCCCGCTGGTCGTGGGTGACGACGATGGTGGTGATGCCCAGCCGCTGCTGAAGCTGCTTCAGCTCGATCTGCATGGCCTCGCGCAGCTTGGCGTCGAGCGCCGACAGCGGCTCGTCCAGCAGGAACAGCTTGGGCGACAGGGCCAGCGCGCGGGCGATGGCGACGCGCTGCCGCTGCCCGCCCGACAGCTTGGAGACCGGCCGGTCGGCCACGCCGGGCAGGCGGACCAGTTCCAGCAGCTCGTCGGCGCGCTTGCGCTGCTCGGCCTTCGTGGCGCCGCGGATGCGCAGGGGGTAGGCGATGTTCTCGCCCGCCGTCAGGTGCGGGAAGAGGGCCAGCGACTGGAACACCATCCCGAATTCCCGCGTGTGGGCGGGGGCCGTGGTGATGTCGCGCCCGTCGATGACCAGCCGTCCGCCGGAGGGGTCCTCCAGCCCGGCGATCATGCGCAGCAGCGTCGTCTTCCCGCAGCCGGACGGGCCGAGCAGGCAGACGAATTGCCCGTGCGGGATGCGCAGCGACGCGCCGTGCACCGCGGTCACGGGACCGTATCGTTTGGTGAGACCGTCGAGGACAAGGGCTGACATGGGCAAACTTATTTTGATTGGAGCTGTATATCCCCTCTCCCCCCTGGGGAGAGGGTCAGGGTGAGGGGGCGCCCGTCAGGGCGTCCACGCACGGCAATGAGCCGGCGTGGTCGGCCTGCGGCCGCCCCCTCATCCCAACCCTTCTCCCCAGAGGGGAGAAGGGCTCTCACTCACCCGACGATCATTTCCGTCCACTTCTGGTTCAGCCAGTCGGACTTGCTCGTGTAGAGGTCGTAGCGCGGGATGATCGGCGCGATGTCGGAGGACACGGCGGCGAACTCCTGATCGGTCAGGTCGGTCAGCTTGCGGTCGATGGTCGGGGCGGTGCCGACCTTGCGCGACAGCAGAGCCTGGATCGATGGCTGGCACATGTAGTCCACGAAGACGTGGGCGAGGTCGCCGGCCTTGGAGGCGCGGGTGACCGCCCAGCTTCCCGAATCGAGGATGCCGCCCTCCTTCGGGAAGGTCGAGCGCACCGGCTGCCCGTCCGCGGCGGCGAGGCCGGTCACGTCGTGGTAGTACTGGCCCATCGGGATCTCGCCGGACTTCAGCGAGGCCTCGAACTGCGCCTCGTCTCGGTACCAGAGCTTCACGTTGGACTTCAGCTCCGCCAGCTTCTTGAAGCAGTCGATCTGCCCCTGCTCGCTGTCGAGATGCTTGGTGCCGCCGAAGAAGGTCGCCGCCGTGACCTCCAGCAGGAAGCTGTTGCTGACCAGCGCCAGCAGGCCGAGCTTGTCCTTGTTCGCCGGGTCCCACAGCGCCGCCCAGCTGTCCGGGGCCTGCGGGTAGCTCTTGGTGTTGGTGACCAGCGTGATGTACCAGGACACCGCGCCGATGCCGCTGACCTTGCCGTCCGGGTATTTGTTGACGAGGTGCGGGACGACCTTGGCGGCGTTGGGAATCTTCGACAGGTCGAAGGGCGCCCAAAGCTCCGCCGAGGCCCCCTTCAGCATCGCCACCTGCGACATCATCGAGACGTCGGCTGGCGCCTGACGGGCGCGGGCCGCCTGTTCGAGCTGGACCAGCCACGCCTCGCCGGTCGGCTCGGCGATGGCCTCCACCGTGATGCCGGTGGCCTTGGAGAATTCCGGGAAGATGTGCTTTTCGAAGGATTCCTTGAAGTAGCCGCCGTAGACGCCGACCTTCAGCGTCTTCGACTGGGCGCGGACGATGTTCGGAAAGCCGATGGCGGCCACCGTGGCCAGCGTGCCCGCTCCGGCCAGAACGGCGCGCCGGCTGATGCCGCCGGTCAAAGCGGCGTGAAGTCCCTGTTTACCCGTCGTCTCGTTCATGGATGCGACCTTTCCTTGCGGACGAGCTTATCTGTTCGTGAGGCCAGCATTGTGGCCTGCGATCATTAGACCCCCGGCGCCGTTGCCCGAAAATCAGAAAGTTTTGTATCTTACTTCGATCCGGGTCGAAGTATCAGGCGGCCGGACCCATCGGGTGGGGGCAGGGGAGGGCAGGCGCCATGGCGATGATTCAGCTGGAAACCGTGGATCTCCGCCTGTTGCGGTTGTTCATGACCATCGTCGAGGCCGGTGGATTCAGTGCGGCGCAAAGCGAACTGAACCTGTCGCTGTCCACCATCTCCACCCATTTCGCCGATCTGGAGACGCGGTTGGGCCTGCGGCTGTGCCGGCGGGGGCGGTCGGGATTCCAGCTCACGCCGGAAGGGCAGGCGGTCTATGACGAGGCGCGGCGGGTGTTCGACACGCTGGAGCGGTTCCGCGGGCGGGTGCGCGGCCTGCGCGAGCGGCTGACCGGCACGCTGGCGGTCGGGCTGGTGGACAACACGCTGACCGATCCGCGCGCCCCGCTGGAGCGCGTCTTCGCCCGCTTCACCGAGGCGGCGCCGGAGGTCTCGCTGATCATCAATGTGCGCCCGCCGAACGAGCTTCTGCGCGACGTCATCGGCGGGCAGTTGCAACTCGCCATCGCCAGCTTTCCGCGCATCGTGCCCAGCCTGTCCTACCAGGACCTCTACAACGAGACGATCCACTTCTGCGTGGCGGACGGACACCCGCTGTTCACCCTGCCGGACGAGGCCATCGACCTGGACGAAATCCGCCGCTACCGGCTGGTGGCGCGCAGCTATTGGGGCGCCCGCGACCTGAAGATCTTCGCCATTTCAACGCCCAAGGCGACGGTCAGCGACATGGAGGGGGCGGCGCGGCTGATCCTGTCCGGCGCCTACGCCGGCTATCTGCCGGACCATTACGCGGCACCCTACGTCAAGGCCGGGCGGCTGCGGGTGCTGCTGCCCAAGGTCCTGTCCTATCAGGCGCCCTTTCAGGTGGCCTTCGACGCCAACCGCTCCAAGAGCCCGGTGGTGGACCTGTTCATCGCCCTGACCCGCGAGGAGATGACCGCGCCGGAGTTCCGGCCCGGCCCGGTCCATCACCCGGCCCGTCAGATGTGATACTCCGGCTCCGGCACGGTCTGGTCCATGGCGAGCGCCGGCACGGTGTCGCGGCACCAGCCGACGATCCGCGCCGGGACGCCGACCACGGTGGCGCAGGGCGGCACGTCCTTCAGCACGACGCTGCCGGCCCCGACCTTGGCGCGGCTGCCGATCTCGATGTTGCCGAGGATCTTGGCCCCGGCCGACAGCAGGACGCCGTCGCGCACCTTCGGGTGGCGGTCGCCATGCTCCTTGCCGGTGCCGCCGAGCGTGACCTCCTGAAGGATCGACACGTCGTTGCCGACCACCGCGGTCTCGCCGATCACCACGCCGGTGCCATGGTCGATGAAGACGCCGCGCCCGACCGGAACCGCCGGATGGATGTCCACCGCGAACACTTCCGACACCCGGCTTTGCAGGAAGTGGGCGAGGTCGCGCCGCTCGCGCCGCCACAGCCAATGGCCGATGCGGTGCCATTCCAGCGCGTGGAAACCCTTGTAATAGAGGAACGGCGTCAGGCAGTTGTCGGCCGCCGGGTCGCGCGTGCAGATGGCCTGGAGGTCGGAGCAGGCCTCCTCCACGATGCAGGGCGCGTCGGCGACGGCCGAGCGCACGAGCATCGCGAGCTGGTCGGCGGAGATGTAGGAATCGCCCAGCTTGCGCGCCAGCAGGCTGCCCAGCGCCGATGGGAAGTCGTGGTGCAGCAGGATGGCCGTGTCGATGAAGGGGCGCAGCCACGGCTCCTTGACGACGACGTTCTCCGCCTCGGCGCGCAGCATCGCCCACATGCCGTCCACACCCTCCAGAAGGGGCGATTCCGGGCGGTCCAACCCCTTGAGAGTCTGGTCCTTAAGTCCCTGATCCTTAAAGGAGGGGGCGACGATGTGGTTCATGGTACGCTTGTCCTGATGTTCCCGACCGGTCCGGCCGTCGGTCCGGTCATGGGGCCTTCAACAGGCCGGACGAAAGCCTAGCACGCCGCTTTCCGGAAGGGGAGCCATGTTGCGGGAAATGAAGGGCCACCACGAATTTTTACACATTTTCACACTGTGAAAATTGCCTGCCCACTCAGACAGCCTCATCCGCGCAGCGGAGGGGTTACCAGGTGATCACATAGTCACGGGTGTGGGGGCTGGACACGGCCTGCGTGTTCCCGGTGCCGAATTTTCCTGCAGGGCGGCGGCATTGCCGTTCACCGTGATCCCATGGGCGCTCCAACCATTGCCGTCGCGGGCGACCATGATGACGGATGGGCCGTCCAGCGAGCGTGCTGCATGACGCTGGAAACCATCGCCCCGCCCGGCAATAATACCGCAATCATGCCGCCCACCTTGTCCGAATGACCAGCTTGGCCAGACCAGCGGGAGACCAGATGAATGCTTCGGCTCATACATCACGCCTTGGGGAACGCCCCATGAGACGATTTTTCAAGCTCGCAAGTCTTCTTGTTGTTTCGCTTGTCGTCGCGGCCCTTACTTACGGTGGGAAAGGATACTGGGACGCTCTATCGGATGCTCCACAATTACGTCAGCGTGCAGACGATCTGATCGCTCAGGGTTTAGGAGGAGATTCGCTCGGCACGGACCATCTGGCGATGTTGCTGAAAGTTGAAGACCCAAATTTCGTCGATCACGCCGGAGTGGATTTTTCGACCCCCGGCGCTGGAGCGACGACGATCACGCAATCGGCTTCCAAGCGCCTTGCTTTCGAAAAATTCCAACCGGGTGTCGGGAAGATACGACAGACCGGGTACGCGATGGGGCTGGAAAGCCGACTCTCCAAGGATCAGATCCTTGCCCTTTGGCTCGATACACTGGAAATGGGTGAAGGTCCGGAAGGCTGGGTGACTGGCTTCCATAAGGCAAGTGAAGCAATCTATGGGCGGCCGCCGGCTGAGTTAAGCCGTACGGAATTTGCTCGATTGGCAGCCGTTCTTATCTCACCAGCATCCTTCAAGCTTCGTGCAGATGATGCTGCGCTCGACGAACGTGTCAGGCGGATTGCACGTTTGGCGGCAGGAGCGTGTGTTCCCGAAGGGCATGGTGACGTTTGGCTCGAAGGGTGCCGACAGTCTTTCCGATAGCTGATTGGATATACCTTAGCCGTCGTTTGCGGAATCCCAGAGCCGGAACTCACTGAGTGTCGCAGATCTGACAAGGGATGCGGCACCGTAAATCTCACTCAAGATATTTTCCATAAGACACCTTATGGGATTTATATGCGCCATCCCAACCGAACACATCATGACAGACACCAAACACCGCAACGGTGCATCTGCTCGCCGACTCGCGGGGTCAGGCTCCCCCCTTCCGGTCATTCGGGAGAACGCTCCACGGCCAGGACGGTCCGTCGGACCGGCTTGCGGTTGGCTCGGCGCGGTCGCGGCGCGCCATGGCGTCCACGAAATGGCCCATCGCCAGCTTCATGTCGTTGAACACCGTGCCCTGCGACACGCCCAAGTGGGCGGCGATCTGGGGATAGGACATGCCTTCGACCCGGTTCAGAAGCCACACCTGACGGGCGCGGGCCGGCAAACGGTCCAGAGCGTCCATGAAGCAGGAGAGCCGCTCACGGTGCAGCAGGCGCTCTTCCGCCGAAGGGGTTTCCGACGCGATGCGCAACGCTTCGACGGTGTCCGCCGGGCCGGCCTCGAACCGTTCCTGGGTCCGGCAGCGTCGGAGATGGTCCAGCGCGAGATTGTGGACCGTCCGGTGGAGGAAGGCCCCGATGTTGTCGATGGGCCCCTTCTCCACGGCCTTGCAAGCCCGCAAGTAGCTTTCCTGCAGCAGATCCTCGGCGACCTGAAGATCACGCACGATCTTCATCGCGCACCCGAACAGCGAGCGGCGGTGATCGAGATAGATCGCAATGAGGCTTGCGGACATGATAGGCCTGTCGGTCGCGGCGGCGGAGGGGGCACCACCGCGGTCGGTGCGACATCGGCGGCCTTGCAATGCTGAAACTGATAATGATTCTCAATTTCATATGTCAAGATTTCATATGCCAAGCCGGTTCGACGAAGGCGCGCAGGATGACCATCCGCAGGCTGCAATTTGCGGCTTCCGTTTGCGAATTGTGACCCGTTGAACGATGAAACGTCTCAACTGTACGTGAGCCCGGTCACAGGAAGAGTGGAAAGCCAGCGTGGAGCAGGACAAGGCAGACGGTCGACAGGATGCCGGGGCCTATCGGCATGCGGACCCGATCATGGACGAGGCGCTCGCCTGGTTCGTGACGCTCCTCGACGCGCCTGCGAACCCGGACACCCACGCCGCCTATCTGGCTTGGCGAAACAGCGACCCGCGCCACGCCGCGGCGTTCGACCGTCTGTCGGCGCTTGGGGCCATGCCCGAGTTGCAGGCGGCGACGCTCGCCCACCAGCCGCAGACGCCCCTTCCTCCCGCCTCCCCCTCCAGCCGGACAGCCGGTTCCCGTCCCGCGGCGGCGCAGCGGTTATGGCGGGGTGGCGGGTGGCGGGCCTCGCTGGCGGCCGCCGCGCTGCTGCTGGCCATCGGCGTTCATCTTCAACCCATGCTGACGCTCCGCCTGACCGCCGACCACCGCACCGCCACCGGGGAGCGGCGGGAGATCGCCCTGCCCGACCGGTCGCGGCTGATCCTGGACACCGATTCAGCGGTCGCGCTCGATTTCGCCGAAGGCCGGCGCCACGTCCGGCTGTTGCGGGGGCAGGCCTACTTCGACGTGGTCAGCGACCCTGCCCGCCCCTTCCGCGTCACCGCCGGCTTCAGCGCGGTGGAGGTGACCGGGACCGCCTTCACCGTGCAGTCGGACGGCGGCCGGGACACCGTCTTCCTGGAGCGCGGACGGGTGTCGGTCAGCCGGCGCGAGCCGCCGGGCCGGACGGTGACCCTCGTTCCGGGTGACGGGGTGACGGCCACCGCGGACGGTCTCTCAGCGCCCGGCCGCCCCGATCCGGCAGTCGCCCTGGCCTGGAAGGATGGGCGGTATGTGTTCCACGACCAGCCCTTCGCCGCGGTCGTCGACACCATCCGGCGCTACCATGACGCGCCGGTCATCCTGATCGGCGACCGTCTGGCCGGCGCAAGGGTCAGCGGAAACTACCGGTTGGACGATCCCGCCGCGGCGATCCGCTCGCTGGCCGGCGTTGTGGGAGCCCGCGTGACCGAGCTTCCCGCCGGAATCATCCTGCTCCGGTAAATCCCGCTTCGATCGGCTTTATCCAATTTTCAGGACTTTTTTTGTGAGACGGCGCGGCTCCGTGCGTCTGCCGAAAAGAGGGGCGCGGTCCATACACCGGTCATCACGCCCCCGCCACCAGCGCAGACGGGAGTTGTGAGGAATGGAAGGCCGGACGGTTTCGACAGGCAAGTTCGTGGAATGCGCGCGGGGAACCGCCGCCCGGCATCTGGTCATGGCCCTGATGGCGACCACCGCGCTCGGCGGTGTCCTGGCCCTCCCCTCCCCGTCCCTGGCCCAGCAGCCCGCGTCCGCCGCGAGCGCCGTGCAGACGATGGCGTTCGCGCTGCCGGCGCAGCCCCTGCCGGCGGCGCTCGACGCCTTCGCGCGCCAGACCGGCTGGCAGATCGGCTACTCCGCCGATCTGGCCGCCGGGCGCAGCTCCCGCCCGGTGTCGGGCAGCATGACGCCCGCCCAGGCGCTCGACACGCTGCTGTCCGGGACGGGCGTCGGCTACCGCATGAGCGGCACCGGCTCCGCGACTCTGGTTCCGGCCCCGACCGGCGACGTCACGATGCTGGCGCCGGTGTCGGTCACCGCCTCGACCGGCGCCGGCAGCGGAAGCGGCACCGTCACCATCACCAGGGAGGATCTGGAGCGCAAGAATCCCAGCGACCTCCGCGACGTCTTCTCCGGCGAGCCGACGATCCGCGTGGGCAGTTCCGTGCCGATGTCGCAGAAGGTCTATGTGAACGGCGTCGAGGAGACCAATCTGGCGGTCACCATCGACGGCAGCCGCCAGAACAACAAGGTGTTCCACCACAACGGCACCACGCTGATCGACCCGGCGCTGCTCAAGGTGGCGCGGGTGGACGCCGGCGTCGCCCCCGCCGACGCCGGGCCGGGCGCGCTGGCCGGCTCCATCGCCTATGAGACGAAGGACGCCAGCGACTTCCTGGCGAGCGACGGCGTCGGCGCCTTCGGCAAGACCACCTTCAACACGAACGGCTCCGGCCTGACCACCAACCTCGCCGGCTTCGGACGCCACCAGGGGCTGGAGGCGCTGGGCACCGTGACCTACGGCAAGGGCGGCAAATACACGGCGGGCAACGGGCGCACGGTGGACGGCACCGAGACGGACGTGGTCAGCGGCCTCGGCAAGGCGGCGGTGCAGACGGAGAGCGGCCACCGCTTCCAGGCCAGCTACGAGCGGGTCTACGACGACGCGCCGCGGCCCTTCCGCGCGAACATCGGGTCGCTGGCCGGGCGCCCGGCCTGGGAGCCGCGCGTGCGCGACTACACGCTCGACCGCCAGAACATGGTCTTCACCTACACCGACGCCCTGCCGACGGAGTTGTGGAATCCGAAGCTGGTGCTCGCCTATGGCCGCACCGACGTGGAGACGCCGATCTTCACCCGCCCGGTCGGCAGCAGCACCGTGCCGGGGAGCTACCCGGGCAAGGGGGCGACCAGCTCCTTCAACGGCAAGCTTGAGAACAGCTTCGGCTTCCGGATCGGCACTTTCACGACGGGCACCGACTTCTACGTGGACCGCGCCAACTACCGGGACCGGACGATGACCGCGACCGAGCGGGCGCGCAACAACGGCCTGTATGGGCAGGCCCGGCTGGAGCCGATGGAGCGGCTGCGCCTGTCCTTCGGCCTGCGCGGCGACCGCCAGACCTTCGAGGGGACGACCGGGCGGGAATGGACCAACCACGGCCTCAGCCACAACCTCTCGGGCGAGTTCGACCTGCTGCCGCGCTATCTGACCGCCAAGGCCGGCGTGTCCCGCGGCTGGGGCGGCGTCCAGCTGGCCGAGAACTACATCATGAACCCGGCCTGGAACTACGGCGCCGGTCCGCGCCCGGTGACGGCCTACAACAGCACCGCCGGGCTTGAGGCCCGCTACGAGGGTTTCACCGCGGAAGGCCGGATCTTCCGCACCAAGCTGGACGACGCCCGCGCCGCGCGCTTCGCCGCCACAAGCGCCACCCTCGCCCGAGACGTGCGGTCGGAAGGCTATGAGCTGGGTCTCGGCTACGCCTGGACGAACGGCTTCATCCGCGCCAAATACGCCGACATCGACGTGACGATCGACGGCCTGCCCGCGGATTCCGACACCGGCACCTACCTCGCCACGCCGATCGGGCAGGTCTTCACCGTCGGCGGCGCCCACACCGTCCAGTCCTGGAACCTGACCCTGGGCGCCGACCTGGAGTTCGTGCTCGACTACGACAAGGTGCAGGCCGGGCAGCGGCCGCTGAAGGGCTATCAGACGGCCAACCTTTTCGTGGAGCACCGGTTGCCGGAACACGCCAATCTGGCGCTGCGCCTCGACGTCCGCAACCTCTTCGACGAGACCTACGCCGACCGCGCCACCTACGGGCAGGAATTCGGCACCGTCACCCCGCTCTACCAGCCGGGCCGGGCCTTCCTGCTGAGCGCCTCGGCGCAGTTCTGATCCCGCTCCGCGGCGGCTGCGGCAAGGTCATGGCCCACACGGGCCATGACCGGCCCCCAGTCGCCGGGCGAGTCCTGCCGGTAGAGGCGCATCGTCGGGTACCACGGGCTGTCGTCGCGCCCGCGGAACCAGCGCCAGCAGGCGTCGGAGCGCGACAGCATCCACACCGGGCGCCCGATCGCCGCCGCGAGGTGGGCGACCGACGTGTCCACGGTGATGACGAGGTCCAGATGCGCCGCGATGGCCGCGCTGTCGGCGAAGTCGGTCACGCCCGCCATGGCGTCGTTGAGCAGCCCCGCCGCGACGGCCGCCCGCGCCTGCTCCGCCGCATCCCCGACCTGGAGGCTGACCGCCTCGACCCCCGGCACCGACAGCAGCGGTTCCATCAGCGCGAAGGGCACGCTGCGGCGGCGGTCCATCGCATGGGAGGTGGGGTCGTGGCGCCGTGGGTTGCCCGACCAGACGAATCCGACGCGCAACGGGCGTTTCCCGGCGGATTCCCCGGTCCGGTTCCAGCCGAGCCGCTCCGCCCAGGCCGCCACCAGAGCGGGGGGCGGCGTGATGTAGGGCTCGCCGGAGGGAATCCCGTCGATGCGCGTGCCGAAGGCGAAGGGCAGGCTCATCAGCGGGCAGCACAGGTCGAAGTCCGGCAGCGCCGCCGCGTCGTCGTAGGTGGCCAGACGGTCGATGCCCCGCACCGAGGCCAGCAGGCGCCGCAGCTCCGGCTGGACGATCAGCAGCACCCGCGCGCCGCGGTCGGCCAGCAGCGGCGCATAGCGGACGAATTGCAGGGTGTCGCCCAGGCCCTGCTCGTAATAGAGGAGGATGGTCCTCCCGGCGATGTCCTCGCCCCGCCACACCGGCTTGCCGGACACCGCCGCGGCTTGGCCGGTGTAGTCCCAGCGCCGTTCGTAAAGCGCCAAACCCTCTTCGAAATCGCCGAGCGCCAGCTTCAGCACCGCCAGTTCGCAGACCGGGTGCGGATGGTCCGGGCGCAGCGCCTTGGCAGCCTCCAGCGCCGCTTCCGCCTCGCCGAACCGGCCCGCGTCGCGCAGCGCGATGCCCAGATTCAGGAGCGTCTCGAAATGCGCCGGGTCGAGGGCGGCGGCGCGCCCCAGCCAGGACACGGCCCCGCCGATCCGGCCATCGGCGGCCAGGGCGGAGCCGAGATTGCCCGGAACACCGCGCGCCGCCGGCTCCAGAGCCAAGGCGCGGGCGAAATGGCGGATGGCCTCGTCGTACCGGCCGGCGGCCTTCAGCGCCGCGCCCAGATTCCCGAGGAAGGCGGTGTTCAGCCCGTCCCGCGCCACCGCGGCGGCGATCAGCGCGACGGCTTCGGCAGGTCGGCCCCGCTGCCCGGCGACGATGCCCAGCAGGTGCGAGGCGTGGGCCTGCTCCGGATCGGCGTCCAGGATGCGTTGGTAGATGATCGCCGCCTCGTCCAGGCGCCCGGCCTGATGGTGTTCGATGGCGACCGCGTAGGCTTCCTCGATCGTCGCCATGCTCCGAACCCAGCGTTGTTACCGTCAAGCGGACTCGCTTTTCAGTAAACCGGTATCGGCATGGCGCGCAAGTTTTGGCGAGACGGAATACCCGCTCTCCCGCCTCAGGCGCCGTTCGTCTCCCGCGCGGCCGGAGGCAGACGGATGACGAAGCGGGCCCCGCCCGTCCTCTCCTCTCCATCCTCCAGGGCGATCGTGCCGCCGAGCTGGCTGACCGCGTTGTGGACGATGTGCAGGCCGAGCCCGGCGTGGCCCCGATCGCGGCGCGTGGTGAAGAAGGGATCGAAGATCCGCGCCCGCAGCTCCGCCGGGATGCCTCGCCCATCGTCGGCGACGACCAGCTCGACGACCTCCGCTGCCGCCTTGCGGGCGTGAACCGTCACGGTGCCGCGCCGCCCGCCCTCCGCGCCCCCTTCCGCCTCCGCAGTCCCGTCGCCCGCGAAGCCGTGGCTGACCGCGTTCAGCAGCAGATGCGAGACGATCTGCGCGACCGCCTGCGGATAGCCATCCACCACCAGCCCCGGCGGGCAGTCCACGATGATCCGATGCTCCGGCGATCCCCAGAAGGGCTCCAGCGCCTCGACCGCCTGCATCAGACAGAGGCGGAGGTCGAAGCGGCCGCGCTTCTCGACCGCCGGGTCGACCGCCAGCTCCTTGAAGCGCTGGACCAGCTCCGCCGCACGGACGGTGTTGTTGACCAGCAGGTCGGACACGTCGCCCATGTCGGTCAGAAAACGCTCCAGCTCGCGGCGGCGCAACTGGCCGGACTCGAGAAGGTGCTTCATCTTCGGCACCTTCTCGCGGATCAGCGTGGAGGTGGTGAGCGTGATGCCGAGCGGCGTGTTGATCTCGTGCGCCACCCCGGCCACCACCTGCCCCAGCGCGGCCAGCTTCTCCGCCTGCACCAGATGGGCCTGGGTCCGCCGCAGCTCCGCCAGGGTCGCATCGGCCTGCTCCTTGGCGCGGCGCAGATCATCCTCGCGGCGGTTGATCTCGGCGGCGAAGTGATGGACGGCGCGGGCCATGTCGCCCAGCTCGTCCCGCCGCTCCAGGTCGGTCACCCGCCCGTCGCGCGGGTCGCGGGCCAGCCGCCGGGTGGCGCCCTGGAGACGGCGCAGGGGCCGCGTGATGCCGCCGGCCACCAGGAGCGCGGCTCCGGCGGCGAACAGCAGGCCGATGGTCGCCCCGATGAGCAGGGTGGAGCGCAGCAGGCCGGCGCTGCGCACCGCGCTGTCCTGGAACAGGTCGTTCAGGCGGCGGGCGGTGTTCATCACCGCGGCCGCGTCCATGTCCATGGCGGCGATGGCGCCGTTCTGGCGGGCCAGCCCGTCGGTGGCGCGCTCCAGCCCATCGCGCCACGCGGTGAGGGCGGCCAGCATCTCGTCCTGGATCAGCGGGGAGATGGGCAGCCCGGCCACCCGGTCGAGCAGCCGCCCGCTGTCGGTTGCGACGTCGCGCAGGCTGCGGGGATCGCGCCGCTCCAGCGCTCTCAGGGTCCGTCCGCTGAGCGTCAGGGCGGTCATGGCCAGCGTCTGGGTCTCCTGCTCCATGGCGTGGGCCGACACGGTGTGGCGCAGAAGCTCCGCCACCTCGGCCTGAGAGGCGCTGTAGCCGGTGTCGGCGGCTTTCAGCACCCGCTCGACGAACGCATCATAGCGGGACGCCAGATCCGGAAGCGTGTCCCGGTCCAGCCGTTCGGCCCGCAACCGCGTCAGTGCGGCCAGGGCCGTTCCCTGAACGGTGTCGGCGGAGAGCAATGCGGCAAGCCGGTCGGCGGCTCGCCCCACCCGGTCCAGCCGCAGGGACAAGTCATCGGAGCGCAACAGCGGATCGGGCAGCGGATTGGGCAGCGGATCGGACAAGCCGGCGATGCCTGTTTCGTCCTTGGCCGCCAGCCGGGCGTTCAGCACCGCTTCCCGCAGAGCGTGCAGGCCGTCGACAAGGACGCGGCCGTCGCGCATCCGCCGGTCGGTGTCGGCCAGGGAGGCGACGAGCGCCGCGTTGGTGGCGTGCTGCCGCTGACGCGCCTGTTCGGCCAGGGCGAGCAGTCGCGCCTCCTGCTCCGCCATGCCGCGGGCGCGGGCGTCGCTGAAGGCGATGGCGTCGACCAGCTCCTCCAGCCGGGCGGCGTGACGGTCGGACGCGCGGCGGGCGGTTTCCACGGCGTCGGCCTGGATGCCCTGAGCCGCCAGCCCTCCCAGCGCCTCCAGAGCCTCCCCCGCGCCGTGGGTGGCGCGGCGGAAGGTGACCTCATGGGGCAGGCGGCCTTCGGGGGTGGAGTGGATGAAGTCGTTGCGGGCCGCGGTGGCGGCGATCATCTCGCGGTAGACGGTGCCGGCCAGGACCGCGGCCTCGCGCGAGCGGCCGGCGCGCTCCAGCAAAATCCACGCGGACACCGCGATCAGCGCCGCGATGACCACCGGGATTCCACCCACCGTCGCTATGCGATACGAGATCCTCATCACGCTCCGCCGGCTGCCGTTCCTCCAGGGGACTGCGGAACAGGCCGGCGGCGGAACATCGCAAAGCTAGCGATAGCACTCTGGAGTTGTCGAGTTCTTTCAATTTTGGCGAAAATTAAAACTAATTTGCGGTATGACCGGCAATCAGTGGGTGTGGCAACGGGTGTAGCGGAGGGTGCAGCGGAGGGTGCAGCGGTCCCGGCCCGTCAGCGCCCCGCCCCGCTGGGCGCGGGGCTGGTCGAGGTCGCAGCCGCCGTGTCGAGGGCCGGCGCCGCGGCGGGGTCCGCATCCACGCGGCGCTTCAGGATCATCAGGCCGAGCGTGGTGACGATGGTCCCGGCGACGATGGCCAGGACGTAGGGGGCGAGCGGCGCCACCGCGTTGGGGATCGCCAGCACGAAGACGCCGCCGTGCGGCGCCCGCAGGCCGCAGCCGAACCACATCGACAGGGCGCCGGCCACCGCCGACCCGGCCATGGCCGCGGGGATGACGCGCAGCGGGTCCTTGGCCGCGAAGGGAATCGCCCCTTCCGTGATGAAGGCGAGGCCGAGCACGCCCGCGGCCTTGCCCGCCTCGCGCTCCTGAAGGGTGAAGCGGCTGGGCACGATCATCGTGGCGAGCGCCAGCCCGAGCGGCGGCGTCATGCCGGCCGCCATCACCGCGGCCATCGGCGTGTAGGTGTTGGAGGCGAGAAGCCCGACCGCGAAGGTGTAGGCCGCCTTGTTGACCGGCCCGCCCATGTCCAGCGCCATCATGGCGCCCAGCAGCGCGCCGAGCGCCACCGCGTTGGCGCCGGTCATGCTCTGCAGGAAGGCCGTCAGCCCGTTCATGATCGCGGCGACCGGCGTGCCGATGACGTAGATCATCAGCAAACCGACCGCCAGCGTGCCCAGGAGCGGGATGATCAGCACCGGCTTCAGCCCCTCCAGGTTCTGCGGCAGCCGGATGGTGTCGCGCAGCCAGCGGGCGATGTAGCCGGCCAGGAAGCCCGCCACGATGCCGCCCAGGAATCCGGCGCCGATCTTGGCCGCCAGCATCCCACCGATGAATCCGGGGGCGAGGCCGGGCCGGTCGGCGATGGAATAGGCGATGTAGCCCGCCAGCACCGGCACCATCAGCCCGAAGGCCGCCTCCCCGCCGATCTGCATCAGCGCCGCGGGCAGGGTTCCCGGCTCCTTGAAGGCCTCGATGCCGAAGACGAAGGACAGGGCGATGATCAGGCCGCCGGCCACCACGAGGGGCAGCATGAAGGACACGCCGGTCAGCAGATGCTTGTAGGGGCCGGACTGCGCCTCCTTCTGCCGCGCCTTGGCGCCCGATACCGCGTCGGCGAAGGCGGGTGCGGCGGCGCCTCCCGGCGCGGCGGGCGCCGGCAGGGCGAGCGCCTCGTCGATCACGCGGGCGGGCTGCTTCAGCGCCTCCCCCACCGAGGTCTTCAGCAGCCGCTTGCCGGCGAAGCGGTCGGTGGCGACATGGGTGTCGGCGCCGATGATGACGGCCTCGGCCTCGGCGATCTCCTCCTCCGTCAGCGCGTTCTTCGCGCCGACCGAGCCCTGGGTCTCGACCTTGATGCGGTAGCCCTTGGCCTGGGCGGCCTGCTTCAGCGCCTCCGCCGCCATGAAGGTGTGGGCGATGCCGGTCGGGCAGGCGGTGATGGCGACCAGCAGGCCGGGGCTGCGCACCGCGGTGGGTGCCGGTTTCGGGGCCGGCTTCGGGGCCGGCTGCGGAGCGGCGGTTTCGGGCGGGGCGGCCGGATCGTGGCCCAGGGCGTTGCCGATCACCGATTTGGTGTCGCGGATCGCGGCGGCGGTCGAGGTGCGCAGGATCGGCTTGCCGGCGAAGCGGGAATCGTCCACGGCGATGTCGGTGGCCAGGATCACCGCGTCGGCCGCCGCGATGTCGGCGGCGGAGAGCGGCGTCTGCACGCCGTTCGACCCTTGGGTTTCCACCGCGATGGCGTGGCCCATCAGCACGGCGGTGCGGCGCAGCGCCTCGGCCGCCATGACGGTGTGGGCGATCCCCGTCGGGCAGGCGGTCACAGCCACGAGCTTTGCCATCGCGATCCCTCCGGCGCTGAAAAGCCTTACAGTTGCTCCACCCGCGCGTCTTCTGTTCGAACGGCCCGCATCAGCTCGGCGAGCCGCTCCGGCGGCGGCAGTTCGGGGCCGAGGCGGGACAGCGTGCCGGCGGCGTAGGCGGTGCCGCGCCGCGCGCACTCCTCCAGCCCCAGCCCCTCCAGCCGGGCGGCGACGACCCCGGCGACCATGGCGTCGCCGGCGCCGACCGTGCTGGCGACCTCCACGGGCGGCGGCACGGCGAGCAGGGCGCGGCCGCCCTCCACGAAGACGGCGCCCTCGGCGCCCAGCGAGACGACGACCAGCGCGATGCCGGACTCCGACAGCTCGCGGGCGGCGCGCACCACCTCGGCCCGATCCTTCAGCGGGCGGCCCAGCAGTTCGGCCAGCTCCGCGGCGTTCGGCTTCACCATGTCGGGGCGGGCGGCCACGGCGTGGCGCAGGGGCGGGCCGCTGGCGTCCACCACCACGAAGGCGCCGCGGGCGTGCAGGGCGGTGACCATCTCGGCATAAGCGGTGTCCGGCACGCCCGCCGGGACGCTGCCCGACAGAACGAAGGTCCGGTTGGCGGCGGCGAGGTCGTTCACCACGGTCAGCAGCCCCCGCCAGCTTTCCGCCGGCACATGCAGGCCCGGCAGGTTGATGTCGGTGACGGAGCGGCCCTCGCGGTCCACCAGCTTGATGTTCACCCGGCTGCGGCCGGCCAGGCGCAGGCAGCGGTCGCGGATGCCGCGGCGGCGGAACAGCGCGTCGAAGACGGCGGTGTTCTCCTCGCCGAGGAAGCCGGTGGCGGTCACCGGAGCCGGGCCACCGGACAGGAAGGCGGCGACGTTGATGCCCTTGCCGCCGGCGGTCCGCGTCTCGGCCACCGCCCGGTTGACCGCTCCGGCGGCGAATCCCGGCACGTCGAGCGTCTGGTCGATGGCGGCGTTCAGCGTCACGGTGACGACGCCGGGGCGTGGGGTGGTCGCAGCGGTCATGACAGGCCTCCGGCGTCGGCGAAACGGTGACGGACCAGCGCCCGCACCTCCGCCGCGTCGGCGCAGTCCAGCGCCTCGCGGGCGGTGCGTTCGGCGTCGGCCATGGCGATGGCGCGCAGCCGCGCCTTCACGGAGGCCACGGCGGGGATCGCCACGCTCAGCTCGGCGACGCCCAGCCCGGCCAGCAGGACCGCTCCCGCCGGGTCGCCGGCCACGCCGCCGCAGGCGCCGACCCAGATTCCGGCGCGGCGGGCGGCCTCCACGGTGCGCTCCACCATGCGCAGGACGGCGGGGTGCAGCCCGTCCGCCTGCGGGGCCAGGACCGGGTGCAGCCGGTCCATCGCCAGCACATACTGCGTCAGGTCGTTGGTGCCGATGGAGAAGAAGGACACCTCCCGCGCCAGCCGGTCGGCCATCATCACGGCGGACGGCACCTCGATCATGATGCCAAGCTCCACCGGCGGCACGTTCAGTTCCCGCCGCACCGCCTCGGTGATGGCCTTGGCGCGCTCCAGCTCCGCGGGCACGGCGATCATCGGGTACATGATGCGCACCGGCCCCTCCACCGAAGCCCGCAGCATGGCGCGGAGCTGGGTGCGGAACAGGTCCTCCCGCTCGAAGCACAGGCGGATGCCGCGCACCCCCAGGAACGGGTTTCCCTCCGCCGGCATGCGCAGGTAGGGGACGTTCTTGTCGCCGCCGATGTCCAGCGTGCGCAGGATGATCGGCAGCCCGTTCATCGCCCGCACCATGGTCTGGTAGGCGGCGAACTGCTCCTCCTCGTCCGGCGGCAGGTCGCGCTGAAGGAACAGGAACTCCGTGCGCATCAGCCCGACGCCCTCGCCGCCCGCCTCCACGGCCTGCACCGCCTCCGCCGGGTCGGAGATGTTGGCGGCGACCTCGACGCGCTTGCCGTCCGTGGTGATGGCCGGCTTGTAGCGGTCGAGCCGCTCGGCCTCCCGCCGCTCGCCCACCTTGACCCGGGCCTCGGCCGCCCGGCCGCGGTCGCGCTCGCTGGGGTCGGCGACCAGCACGCCGCCGTCGCCGTCGAGGATCGCCGCGCGCCCGTTCTCCAGATCCAGCACGGACGGCCCGGCGGCGACCACCGCGGGAATGTCCAGCGAGCGCGCGATGATCGCCGTGTGCGAGGTGGCGCCGCCCCCCGCCGTGCACAGCCCCAGCACCCTGGCCGGGTCGAGCTTCGCCGTGTCGGACGGCTCCAGATCCTCGGCCAGCAGGATGACGGGGTGGTCCGGCAGGGCCGCCACGCTTTCCGTCACCACGGCGAGCAGGCGCAGCACCCGGCGCCCGACGTCGCTGAGGTCGGCGGCCCGTCCGGCCAGCAGCGGGTCGGCGAGCTGGGCCAGCGTGCCGGCGCGCTCCTCGTAGACCGCGCGCCACGCCCAGCCGGCGCTCTTGCCGCGGTCGATCAGGGCGTGGGCCTCGGCGACCATCTCGGGATCGTCGAGCAGCTCCTGATGCGCCTTGAAGATGGCGGCCTTGGCGGCGCCGGCCTTCTTCCAGAACTCCTCGTGCAGGTTGCGCAGGTCGGCGG
This sequence comes from Azospirillum sp. TSH58, assembly GCF_003119115.1. NCBI lineage: Bacteria > Pseudomonadati > Pseudomonadota > Alphaproteobacteria > Rhodospirillales > Azospirillaceae > Azospirillum > Azospirillum sp. TSH58. Next base: position 562,118 of record NZ_CP022366.1, on the reverse strand, counting down.
CGGCGGCGGCGAGCGCCTGGTCCAGCCGCCGGTGCTGCGCCTCGGGATCGGGGGCGGTCTCGGCGACCGTCAGCTCCTCCCGCTGGAACTTCCAGAGCGGGCCGATGGAGACGCCGGGGGAGGCGGAGATGCCGGCGATCACCCGCCCGTCGTAATCGAGGTCGGCCGGAACGGCCCGCGGGGCCGGCTCCTCCGCGGGCGCCGGCCCGCCAGGGACCGGCTCGTCCAGCCCCGCCTCGAAGGCGGCGCGGATGGCCTGGAGCGCCGCGGCGGCGTCCTCGCCCGACGCGCTGACAGTCAGAGGCTGGCCGCCGGACGCGCCGAGGCGCAGCAGGGAAATCAGGCTCTTGGCGTTGGCCGTGGTGCCGCCGTGCCGGACGGCGATCTCGGCGCGGAAGCGCTTGGCGACCTCGACCAGCGCCGTCGCCGGGCGGGCGTGCAGCCCGTGGGGCGACGGGGCGGTGACCGCGATGGCGTCCCCTTCGATGGGAAGCGCGACCGGCTCCGGCGCGGGTGCGGCGGGCGCCTCCCCGTTCAGCACGGCCATGATGGCGCGCGGGTCGCTCGTGGCGCCCAGCCGCTCGGCCTCCGCGGGGTCGCCCAGCACGCCGGTCAGCCGTTGCAGGACGGCGATGTGCTCGTCCGACTTGGCGGCGATGCCGACGACCAGCCGCGCCGGCTCCCCGCCGCCCCAATCGACACCTTGAGGGAACTGGACCACCACCACGCCGGTCCGCCGCACCAGATCGCGGGCGTCGGGAAGCCCGTGGGGAATGGCGATGCCGCTGCCGAGATAGGTGCCGGACACCGCCTCGCGGCCCAGCATGCTGTCGATGTATCCGGGCTCGATCAGGCCGCTGTCGACCATCGCCCGCCCGGCGATGCGGATGGCCTCCGTCTTGTCCGGCGCCGAAAGCCCCAGGCGCACCTGCGATTCGGAGACCTGAAGCATCGCCCGTCCTCCCCCCGCGCGGAGTCCATGCGCGGGGCCGGACTCGTCCTTAGAGGAGGATAACGCGTCAGTCGCAGTGGCGTTCCGGGACAGATTCGCGCAGGGCGCCACCACCACTGCCGCCGCCGCGCGTGTGGGCCAGCATGCCGGTGACGCGGGCGACCAGCGCCGTCGTCTCGAAGGGCTTCTGCAGCACCTCGCAGCCCGGTTCCAGGATGCCGGTGCCGAGCGTGGCGTCGTAGGCGTAGCCGGTCATGAACAGAACGCCCAGCTCGGGCCGCCGCTCGTGCACCGCCTCGGCGAGCTGCCGCCCGTTCATGCCGGGAAGCCCGACATCGGTGACCACCAGATCGGCGCGCAGGCCGCCGTCCAGCAGCTCCAGCGCCTCCGTTCCGTCCGACGCCTCGACGACGTCCAGCCCGGCGTCCTCCAGCGCCTGCACCGCGACCATGCGGACCAGCGCCTCGTCCTCCACCAGCAGCACGGTTCCGGCGGTGCCGTCCACCGCCTCGTCGGCGGGCGCCGCGGCGGCTCCCGGCGGCAGGCCGACCCCCTCCTCCCCGTCGCAGCGCGGCAGGTAGAGGCGCACGGCGGTGCCCCGCCCGGATTCGCTGTCGATGCGCACCAGCCCGCGGGACTGGCTGACGAAGCCATAGACCTGGGACAGCCCCAGCCCGGTCCCCTGCCCGATCGGCTTGGTGGTGAAGAAGGGGTCGAAGGCGCGCTTGATGATGTCGGGCGGCATGCCCATCCCGGTGTCGGCGACGGTCAGGACGACGTAGTCGCCGGGCGACGCGCCGGAAGCGTCGCCCGCCACGTCGGCCGCCGTCAGATGGGCGTTGGCGGCGGTGATGGTGATGCGCCCGCCATCCGGCATGGCGTCACGGGCGTTCACCACCAGATTCAGCAGCGCGATCTCCAGCTGGTTGGAATCGCACCAGGCCGCCCAGACGTCCGGCGGGCAATCGGTCGCGATGGACACCTGCTCGCCCACCGTGCGGCGCAGCAGGTCCTCCATTCCCTCGACCAGCACGCGGGGCTCCGTCGCGTCGGGACGCAGCGGCTGCCGCCGGGCGAAGGCGAGAAGGCGCTGCGTCAATCCGGCGGCGCGGGTCGCCCCGACCTTGGCGTGGGTGGCGTAGTCGCGCAGGTCCGCCCGCTCCGCGGTGTCCAGCCGGGACAGCAGCAGGTCCAGGTTTCCGGAGATCGCCGTCAGCAGGTTGTTGAAATCATGGGCGATGCCGCCGGTGAGCTGACCCAGCGCGTCCATCTTCTGGGAGTGGCGCAGGGCCTCCTCCGCCCGTTCGCGCTCGGCTTCGGCGCGCAGGCGGGCGGAAACGTCGACCACCGCGGCCATGGTGCGCAGGAAGGCCCCCCAGCCGTCCCGCTCGATCCGGGCGGAGACCAGCACGTCGGCGACCTCCCCCGACCGCTTGACCAGCCGGTAGGGCATGTCCTGGAACGCCCCGAGCCGCATAAGCTCCGGCCAGAGGTGCTCCCGGTGCTCCCGCGCGACGTCCGGCGGCATGAAGTCGACGATGTTGCGGCCGAGGACCTGACCCCGGCTGTCATAGCCCATGAACTCCAGCCAGCGGTCGCTGACGCTCAGCAGCCGGCCCTCGGCGTCCAGGGAATGCAGCGGCACCGGCGTCTTGGCGTAGAGCGCGCTGAGGTCGGCCTGGGCGCGCTGCCGCTCCGCCACCTCGCCCAGCAGCCGGCGGTTGGCGGCCACCAGCTCCGCCGTGCGCTCGGCCACCTGCCGCTCCAGATCCTCGCGGGCATCGGCCTGGGCCGCGCGCGCCTTCACCGCGTCGTCGATGTCGGTGCAGGTGCCGAACCAGCGGGTGATCCGCCCGTCCGCGTCGCGCAGCGGCACCGCCCGCCCGAGGAACCAGCGATACCGGCCCCCGGCCTCGCGCAGCCGGTACTCGACCTCGTAGGCGTCGCCCGACCGCACCGCGCCGTTCCACAGCGCGGCGGTCCGCGCCCGGTCGTCGGGATGGACCACATCCATCCAGGCCGTTCCGGTCATCGCCTCCGGCCGGGTGCCGGTGTAGGCGAACCAATGCAGGTTGTAATAGTCGGGGAGGCCGTCCGGCGGGGCCGACCAGACGAGTTGCGGCATGCTCTCCGCGATGGCGCGGAACTTGGCCTCGCTGTCGCGCAGCGCGATCTCCGAGGCGCGGCGGTCGGTGATGTCGCGCACCACCACCGAATAGGCGGCCGGCGCGCCGGTGGCGTCGCGCGCCACGGTCAGCACGGTGGAGCCGAAGAAGCGCCGCCCGTCCCGCGCCGCGTGGATCCATTCGACCTCGCAGCGCTCCTTCTCCGCCACCCCGGCCAGCAGGCCGTGGATGTTCTCCGCGCAACGCTCCTCCGGCGCGAAGAGCAGGGAGAGCGGGCGGCCGAGCGCCTCCTCCTCGGTGTGGCCGAACAGGCGGCGGCTGCCCTCGTTCCACGAGGTGATGCGCCCCTCCGGGTCCAGCGTGACGATGGCGTAGTCGCGGATGTCGTCGATGGCCTGCCGCAGCCGGCGCAGATTCTCCTCGGCCAGCCGCCGCTCGGCCAGGGTGCGCGCCTCCACGATCGCCCGCTCCACCGCGGCGGGCAGATGGGCCAGCCGCTGCTTCAGCACATAGTCGCGCGCCCCCATCTTCAGCGCCGACACCGCCGTCTCCTCCCCCATGCGCCCGGACAGGAACAGGAAGGGGGTTTCCGGGGCACGGGCCTTGGCGATCTCCAGCGCCTCCAGCCCGTCGAAATCGGGGAGCGAGAAGTCGGCCAGGATCAGGTCGAAGCGCCGCCCGTCCAGCGCCGCCTCGAAGGCCGCGCGGGTGTCCACGCGGGTCACGTCGCAGGAGATTCCCGCCTTGCGCAGCCGCGCGCAGGCCAGCTCGCAGTCCAGCGGGCTGTCTTCCAGATGCAGGATGGTCACGGCAGCGGGCATTCCGGCAGGCATTCCTTCAGGCGCCTTTTCCCGCGGGCGGGATTCCCGCCGGGCGGCGGGTGCAGCCGACCGGGGGTTCGTTCAGGATCGCCCAGAAGGCGCCCAGGTCGCGGATCGCCTGGAAGAACGCCTTGAAGTCCACCGGCTTCACCACGAAGGCGTTCACGCCCAGCCGGTAGCTGCGCACGAGGTCGCTTTCCTCGCGCGACGCGGTGAGCATCACGATGGGGACGTGCCGGGTCTCCGGATCGCTCTTCACCCGCTCCAGCACCTCCAGCCCGTCGATCTTCGGCAGCTTGAGGTCGAGCAGGACGACGGCGGGAAGCTGGGTCGGCTTTCCGGTTTCCGGATCGCGCCGGGTCAGCATCCGCAACGCCTCCTCACCGTCGCGGGCGACGATCACGTCGTTGGCGAGCTGGCATTTCTCCAGCGCCGCCAGGGTCAGTTCGAGGTCCCGCGGGTTGTCTTCGACCAGCAGGATGGGTTTCAGGTCACTCATCGAGAGCTCGCAGATCCGGTTTCGCCGCCCCGGCCTTCGGCAGCGTGAAGTAGAAGATGGCCCCTTTGTCGAGCCGCCCGTCGGCCCAGGTCCGTCCGCCATGGCGGTCCACGGCGCGGCGCACGTTGGCCAGACCGATACCGATGCCTTCGAACTCCTCGTTGCGGTGAAGCCGCTGGAACACCCCGAACAGCTTCTTCTCGTAAGCCTGGTTGAAACCGACCCCGTTGTCCCTGACGAAGAAGAGGGTTTCGGTGGGTCGGTCTTCGCAACCCACGGCGATGCGCGCCGGTTCCCGGCCGCGGGAGTATTTGATGGCGTTCGACAGAAGATTTTGCAGAACCAGCCGCATCATCACGGGATCGCCGCGCACCGTGGGCAGCGGGGCGATGTCCCACTCGATGGCCCGCCCGGCGGTGTCGGGCGCCAGCGTCTCCCGCACCTCCGCCACCAGGGCGTTCATGTCCATGGAGACGGGGGTCAGCTCGCTGCGTCCCATCTGGGAGAAGTGCAGCAGGTTGTCCACCAGCGTGCCGGCGCTGTTGGCCGCGTCCACGATGACGCCCAGATAGCGCTTCCCGGTGTCGCTCAACTGGTCCGACTCCAGCTCCTGCAGCAGTTCGGCGTAGCCGACGATGTGGCGGAACGGCGCGCGCAGGTCGTGGGAGACGGAGTAGGAGAAGGACTCCAGCTCCTTGTTGGAGCGCGCCAGCTCCCGCGACAGGGCGGCCAGCTCCTCCGCCTTGCGCAGGACGATGCCGATGACGGCGTGGCGCAGCGCCGCGGCAGTGTCGCGCTCCGCCGCGGTCCAGGGCAGCGCGCGGTGGCGCACCGTCTCCTTCCAGGTCTCGAAGGAGGCGCGCGGGCTCAGCGCCTGCCCCTCGCGGTCGAGCGGCTTGCGCGGGTCGCCGCCCCAGCGGACGGTCCGCACGACCTCGGGCCGGAACCACAGCACGTAGCTGGCGTGCAGCTTCGACACGGCGATGGCCAGCAGCCCCGCCGCCTTGCCTTCGAACGCCGCGGCGGGCGGGTAGAGGGCGGGCAGGCTGTCGGTCTCGAACTGCTCCGGCTCGCCCTGGGCGGCCAGCCAGTCCACGAGGTCGCGCACCTGCTCTTCCGTCGGGGTGTCGCCGACCAGCGTGCAGCGCCGCTCGAAGACGACGGCGGCTCCACTGGCGTTGGCGAAGCGCAGCAGGTCGTCGGGATGCTCGGTCAGCCCGGCGATGAAGGGATCGGTCTGCGCCATGGCGGCCAGCAGCCGCGCCTGGATGCCCTGCAGGGCGATGCGGTGCTCCGCGTCGCGCCGGTCCTCCACCGCGGCGATGCGCACGGACAGGATCTGGGCGATCAGGTCGCAGGCCGCGCGCACGGCGTAGGACACCGCCTTCGGCTCCCGGTGGTGGCAGGAGACCAGGCCCCACAGGGACCCGTGCAGCAGGATCGACACCGACATGGAGGAGGCGGTTTCCATGTTCCGCATGTACTGGACATGCACCGGCGACACGCTGCGCAGGACGGAGAAGCTGAGGTCGAGCAGCGGCGCCCCGGCGGGAAGAAGCGGCATCGCGACCAGGGGCACCGGCGCGTAGCCGGCGTCGGGGATCAGCCGCTGGCGGTTCAGCCGGTACAGCTCGCGCGCCTGGGTGGGGATGTCGGAGGCGGGAAAGCGCAGGTCCATGTAGGAGGGCAGCCGCCCGTTCCCGTCCTCCGCCACCACCGTGCCGTGCCAGTCGGCGTCGAAGCGGTAGATCAGCACGCGGTCGAAACCGGTCAGCGCCCGCACCTCCTGCGCGGCGCAGCTCAGCAGGTCCGCCGGCGCGTTCAGCGCGTCCAGCCGCTCCAGCGCCTCGCGCATGCGCGGATAGACGTGGTCGATGAGGCCGGTCTCCAGCCCGTCCAGCCGCTCCAGTTCCAGAATCACCACGTCGTTGCCCGCCGCGTCACGGATGGCGTGGGCGAGAAGCTGGTGACGGCCGGCGCCGGGCAGGTCGGTCACGGCGACCGGCACCGGGCGGGACGGCACCGGACCGGCGGCGAGAAAGGATCCGGCCGCGGTGGCGATCAGCGGGTGCAGGGCCTGCTCCAACGGCTGACCCAACGCCTGCTCCAGCGGCAGGGCCAGCGCCGGGGCGGCGTTGGCGCTGGCCTGGATCAGGGTGGCGCCGGGGGCGCTTCCGGAGAAAGCCAACAGCATGCCGTGGGGCTGGATGCTGCCGGGGCGATGGATCGGTTCCCGGCTGCAGGCGTCGAGATCCAAATCACCAACGGTCACGGCGCCGGTCCTCACGGCAGCGTTCACTCCAAGAACAAAGACAATCCAATAGGTCGCTCCTTAATGCCCTGCTCGCTGTCCGGTCTATTCGATGATTTCAGATAATGTCGAATGTTTGGCTTGGCGGGCATCTCTTTGGTTATCAACGGCAGGAGACTGAAACAATACCACTTCAGAACAAGGGCATAAGCGATTGGTCATATAGATTGCCTTTCGTTGCGCGCAACATGGGAAAGGGGGTAGGACAGGATACGGGATACCGACCGTGACGGATCCACGCGGTTGGAACTTTTCGACCGGACCGCGTAAAATTCGTTCCGGAGCTTCGGGCGGAACGGGTCCGGCGGACGGAAGGCAGGCAGGGGTGCATCGGAACGGAATCGACGCCGCACGGCTGGGCACCGCGCGCTGCAGCAGTTGCGCCATCCGGGACCTCGTCCTGTTCGGCGACCTGCGCGACCAGGACTTCGACCTGATCCACATCCCCATCGACGAGCTGCGTTTCCAGCCCGGCGCCACGCTCTACAGCGCGGGGGACGAGGGCGGCTCCCTCTACACGATCCGCAGCGGGCTGGTGAAGCTGGTCCAATTCCTGCCCGACGGCACGCAGCGCATCGTCCGATTGCTCCGCCGGGGCGCCGTCGCCGGGCTGGAGGTGCTGGTCGGCAAGCCCTACGAGCACACCGCCGTCGTGCTTCAGGAGGCGGAGACCTGCCGCCTGCCGCGCGCGGTGGTCGAACGGCTGAGCAAGGAGACGCCGCGCCTGCACGCCCGCCTGATGGAGCGCTGGTACCAATCCCTGCACCAGGCCGACGAGTGGCTGACCGAGCTGTCCACCGGCAGCGCCCGGCGGCGGTTGGCCCGGCTGTTCCTGAAGCTCGCCGCCGACGCTCCGAACGAACCGGTCCTGCTGTCGGGCCGCGAGGATCTGGGCGCCATGCTCGGCGTCGGCATGGAAACGGCCAGCCGCACCATCGCCGAGTTCAAGCGCGCGGGTCTCGTGGTCGAGCGGGCGCCGAACGTCTTCGCCTGCGACCTGCCGGCGCTGGAGGCGGTGGCGCTGGACGGTTGAGCGACGTCCGCCCTCTGTCCCGGCCCTTCCCCGCCCCCGACGGACCGAAGATCGGCCTGCCGCGTCAGCGCGGACCCATGGTTTGCGCGCGGGCTTCAAACGAAGAGGTGATCGCGAGGCCGCGCCCTCCCCTTCCCTGCGAAGCGGGGCCCCAAACCATGATTCCCGCGAAATGGATTGCGTATGCATGCAATTCCGAAGAATTGATCGTTCAGATTCAATACAAATACGCGATATGCTCTTGAGCACTTGCACAACCGGTACTAAGATACACTCGGGTATGCAGGAGGGGTGCATGACGGGCCTGTTGCAGGAGCTAACGGGGCGCGTTGCGCACACGAACGCAGCCTTGGCGGTTTCCCCCGGCGCGCTGCCGGACCATGCCGACCGACGCCATACGCAGGCGACGGCCGTCGGGACGCCGCCAGCCTCCCTCTCGATCGGACCGGACATGCCGGCGGCCCCCCTTCTGCCGCAGCGCACCGGCCGGCGTCATCGGGCGGAGGCCCTTGAGGACCGCAGTGAACCTCATTCCCTTCTGAAAGGATCATCGAGAATGAACGACAACAGCGAACGCGTCCTGTCCGTGCAGCCGGCGAACCTCGACCTCTCCTTCATCAACAAGCGGCTCGAGATGGCCGGCTACACGCCGGAGCAGGCCACGGACTCGGTCGAGGCCTACCGCCAGTTCCTCGTCGTGGTGGCGGCCAAGCCGAACCTGATCCTGGTGCCGACGAAGGCGGCGGACGCGGCGTGGCACGAGCACATCCTGTTCATGGACCGCTACGAGGCGGACATGATGCGGCTGGTCGGCGCCCGCGTCCATCATCACCCGGACGCTCCCGACGCCGCCGCGTGGCAGAAGGCCGTCGCCAACACCCAGGACGCTTTCCGGGCGACGCTCGGCGTGGAGCTGCGGACGGAGGAACTCGCCGGCTGCTTCCTCACGGTCGAGGCGGCCTGAGCGTCATACCATCGTATTGAGCGTTGCATGATACGGCCGGTTTTCTGCTAAATTCGTTCGAACGGCAGCGCGCTTCGCGACGCCCCCCTGAACGGCGGTCAAGGCCCCGTTCAGGGGGGTACCCCTCACCCCCGGCAGCGAGAGAAAGAGGAGGGATTGATGTCTGATCTGGTCCACGATCTTTCCGGCCGCGCCAGGGACATGAACGCCGGGCTCGCCATCTTCGACAAGAGCGACACGCTGCTGGCGACCAACGACAAGCAGAAGACCATCTATCCCTTCATCGACTATTCGCGGTCGGTCACCTTCCGCGACATCGTGTGGGAATGCGTAAAGCACAAGAAATTCGGTTCGGACACCATCTATTCCGATCCGGACCGGTGGATCGGCTATGCCGAAAATCTGCGCCGGTTCAACCGGTTCTGGCAGTCTTTCACGCTTCATTCCGACGGGCGGGTCATCCAGATCACCTACGAAAGGTTGGATGACACGGACGGCTGGTGGTACCAGATCCGGCGCGACGTCACCAGCAACGTCCAGGAAAGCGTCCGGGGTGGCTTCGACAGCCTGATCTCCCTCAACGGCAGCGGCGCCCTTCCGCAACCGGCCCAGCCCGCCTTCGTCGTCCGGCTTCTCGACGCCCTGCCCTATCCGGCGGCGCTGCTGACGCCGCGCTGCCAGGTCATCGACGGCAACCCGTCCTTCGCCTCCATCCTGTCGCGGGGGGACGGGCTGTCCATCGTCGGCGGACGGCTGTGCATCCCCGGCGCCCCGACCGAGCAGGCGGAGCTGGGCAAGCGGGCCGCCGGCTTCTTCCGCCGCCGCACCCGCACGCCGATCACGCTGCGCGTGTCGCGCCTGGACCAGCCGTCGCCCTACTTCGCCACTCTGTCGGAGCCGCCCGCCCAGAGCGTCGGGAGCGGCGGCCCGATGAACGGCATCCTTCTTCTCACGCTGGTCGATCCGGATGTGCTGCCCACCGTGTCGGCGCGCGCCGTCGCCGAGCTTCTCCAGATCACCACCTCGGAAGCCGAGATCGCGCTGGCCCTGTGCTCCGGCCGGAGCGTCGACGAGATCGCCGAGGACCGCGGGGTGGAGCGGCGCACCGTCTACAATCAGGTCTCGTCGATCCTGGGCAAGACCGGGCTGCGCAACCAGGCGGGGATCGTGCGGCAGGTGACGACGATCTGTTGGCATTTCGGGTCGCGCGCCTGATCGAATCCGGGTATCCTTCCCAACGCATCGCCGGCGGCGCGATTACCTGGATATGGATGCCCTCTTATGCATACATATGGCGGACGTCCGGTGCGCTTCCGGCTCCGCTCTGGCCGGAGGCTGTGAAGGAGGCAGGGGCGTCTGGTTTTGCCATTCCCCGGTCACCACCCCACAACGTCCCGCATCATGCCTCTGCCCGCCGCCCTCCGCACGCTTCTGACCCTTCTGGCCATCATGGCCGGCGTTTGCAGCGCCGCGTTTCCGGCCATGGCGGGAACCTTGCGGGCCGGCCTGTCCGACGATCTGACGACGATCGATCCGTTCGTCTTTCCCGGACTGGTCTCGTCGGGCGTCCTGCGGCAGGTCTATGAGGGCTTCACCGCCATCGACGCCGCCGGCAACGCCGTTCCGGCGCTGGCCACCCGCTGGGAAACGCCGGACGGCGGACGGACCTGGCGCTTCACCCTGCGCCCGGACGCGCGGTTCCATTCCGGGCGCGCCTTCACCGCCGCCGACGTCCTGTGGACCTGGGAGCAGCATCTGACGCGCAAGCCGCAGCCCGGCTACAGCGCCTTCTACCTGCGCGGCGTCGAGGGGGCCGCGGCGCTGCAGCAGGGGACAGCGGCCGCGCTGACCGGCGTCACGATTCCCGACCCCCACACGCTCGTCGTGCGGCTGACCGAACCCGACGCGCTGTTCCCGCTCTACCCGTTCCTGTTCGTCGACCGCGGCATGGAGGCGGAGTTCGGACCGGCGTGGCACGAACGGGCGTCCGGCGGCACCGGGCCGTTCCGCCTCACGTCCTGGCGGCGCGGCGAGTCCGTGCGTCTGGAGGCCCATGCCGCCTATTGGGGCGGCGCCCCCGCCGTGGACGCGGTGGCGCTGGCGGTGCTGCCCGACATCAACACGCTGCTGGCGCGCTACGACGCCGGAGACCTCGACGTCGCGCCGCTTCCCGACAACGCCGTGCGCACCGTGGTCCGCCAGCCGCGCTACGACGGGCAGATCAAGGCCTTCGCCCGCGCGCAGGTCCGCCATCTCGCGCTGAACCAGGACCTGTACCCGCCCTTCCGCGACCGGCGCGTGCGCGAGGCGGTCGGCCTCGCGCTGGACCGGGTCGCCACGGTCAACGGACTCCACGCCGGGCGGGCGGAGTTGACGAACGGATTCGTCACGCCCGGCCTGGGTGGCTACCAGCCCGACGCGGTGCCGTTGCCCCCGACCGATCCGGGCCGGGCCAAGGCCCTGCTGGCGGAGGCCGGCCACGCCGGCGGACGCGGCCTGCCGCCGCTCCAGATCGCCGGTGGCCCCAACGTGCGCGAGGAGGCCACCTATTTCGCCGCCCAGTTGACCGCGGTGCTGGGAATTCCGGTCGGCGTGCGCATCCAGGAGCGGGCGGCCTTCGTGGCGGCGATCAACGAGGGGCGCGAGGCGCTGTTCATCAACGGCTGGACGGCGGATTTCCCCGATCCCATGGACCAGCTCGCCACCCAGTGGCACAGCGCCAGCCCGACCAACCGCATCCACTGGCGCAACGCGGACTTCGACCGGCTCGTGGAGCGGGCGCGCGGCCTCGCCGACCCCGCCGCACGCAACGCGCTCTACCGGGAGGCCGAAGCCCTGCTCCGGGACCAGGCCGTGGCGCTGCCGCTGCCGGTGCCGCAGTTCGTGGCGCTGGTGCGGCCGGGCGTGACCGGGGTGGTCATCCGGCCCGACGGCACGACCGACTACCACGCCGCCCGCTTGCCATGACGGGACGCCGGCCCGGCCGCCGCGGTCTGTATTGGCGATTGGCTTGGCGATTGACCCGGCGCCTGCCCGGTCTTCTTCTTCTGGCCGGAGCCGCCGTGCTGGCGAGCTTCCTGGCGTCCCACGCCCTTCCCGGCGACCCGGTCATGCTGATGGTCGATGGGCGCGCCGCGGACCCGGAGATGATCCGCCGGCTGCGGGAAAACGCCGGGCTGGACCAGCCTCTGGCCGTTCAATTCCTGTCCTACACGCTGGGCCTGCTGCGCGGCGACCTCGGCCAATCGCTGCGCTACGGCGGCGTTCCGGTGACGGCGCTGCTGGGCGAGGCCCTGCCGGTGACGCTGGGGCTGATGGCGGGCGCGTCGGCGCTCGCCCTGCCCCTCGGCCTCGCGCTGGGGCTCGCCGCGGCCGATGTCCGGCGGGCATGGCCGGGCACGGCCCTCACCATCGGATCGGTGCTGGCCCTGTCGGTGCCGCCGCTGGCGCTGGCGACGTGGCTGATGCTGGCGGGGTCCGGAACCGCGCCCTGGGCGGTGGCGGCGCTGGCCCTGCCGGCGGCGGCGATGATCGCCCGCCTGACGCGGACCCAGCTGATGGAGGTGCTGGAACGAGACTTCATCCGCACCGCCCGCGCCAAGGGGCTGGGCCGGGCCGCCCTTCTGCTGCGCCACGCCCTGCCGAACGCCCTGGTGCCGCTGGCGGCGGCGGTCGGTTCGGTGGCCGGGACGATCCTCACCACCACGGCGGCGGTGGAAAGCGTCTTCGCCCTGCCGGGGATCGGGCGGCTGACCGTCCAGGCGGTGCTGGCCCGCGACCACACGGTGGCGGGGGCCGCCGTCCTGGTCTTCGTCCTGCTGCAGGTCGCCATCAGCCTGACCGCCGAGCTGCTGATCGGCCTCGCCGATCCACGGCTGCGCGACGCTGCGGAGGCGCCGTGACCGCGGTCCGTTCCCTCGCCGGGCGCGCCGGGTTGCTGCTCGCGGCGGCGTTGGCGGTGCCGCTGGCCCTGGCCGCCTTTCTGCTGCCGCTCGACCCGTCCGCCATGGATCTCGGGCAGGCCTGGGCCGGGCCGTCCGCCGCCCATCCGCTGGGGTGCGACGGGCTGGGCCGCGACGTCGCCGCCCGGCTGATCGCCGGGACGGGAACCTCCTTCGCCATCGCCGGGCTGGCGCTCGCCCTGGCGGTGGGGCTCGGCGTCGCATCGGGCGGGGTGGCGGGCTGGATTGGCGGGCGCACGGACGCCGTGGTCCTGCGGCTGGCCGACCTGCTGCACGGCTTTCCCGAGCTGTCGCTCGCCATCGTCGCGTCCGCGCTGCTGGGGCCGGGCACGGAGGCCATGGTGCTGACGCTCGCCCTGGCGGCGTGGCCCTCGCAGGTCCGCTGGTGCCGGGCGCTGGCCCTGTCGAACCGGACCGCCGAGCATGTGCGGGCCTCCGCCGCCCTCGGCGCGGGGCCGCTGCACACCGTCCGCCGTCATCTGCTGCCGGCGGTCGCCGGGCCGGTGGCCATTCGCGCCGCCCTGTCCATCGGCCCGGCCATGGTGGCGGAGGCGACGCTGAGCGGCCTGGGGCTGGGCATCCAGGAGCCGGCGGTGTCGCTGGGCACCCTGATCCGCGACGGGCTGGCCGCCCTGCGCGACGCCCCCCACCTGATCGCCGCGACGACCGTCACCGTCGCCGCCGTCGCGCTGGCCGTCAACCTGCTGGCCGAGGGGCTGCGCGAGGGCCTCGACCCGCGGCGGTGAGGGGGTGGCGGCTGCCGCGTTACCCTTGTCCGGCGGTGTCCCCGCGCTCGTACCAGCCACGGGTCCGCTTCACGATCCGGACCACCGACAGCATCACCGGCACCTCGACCAGCACGCCGACCACGGTGGCCAGCGCGGCGCCGGAGCCCAGCCCGAACAGGCTGATGGCGGCGGCCACCGCCAGCTCGAAGAAGTTCGACGCCCCGATCAGCGCCGCCGGAGCGGCGACGCACCAGGCCACGCCGAACCGGCGGGACAGCCAGTAGGCCAGCCCCGCGTTGAGATAGACCTGGATCAGGATCGGCACGGCCAGCAGCAGGATGACCAGTGGCTGCGCCAGGATCTGCTCGCCCTGGAAGCCGAACAGCAGGACCAGCGTGGTCAGCAGGGCGAGAAGCGACAGCGGCTGAAGGACGCCCAGCGTCCGTTGCAGCGCGCCCTCGCCGCCCGACGCCAGCAGGGCGCGCCGCCACAGCTGGGCCGCCACCACGGGGATGACGATGTAGAGCAGCACCGACAGCAGCAGCGTGCCCCACGGCACGGTGATCGAGGCGACGCCGAGCAGCAGGCCGACCAGCGGCGCGAAGGCGAAGACCATGATGAGGTCGTTCAGCGCCACCTGGCTCAGCGTGTAGTGCGGCTCCCCCTCGCACAGGTTCGACCAGACGAAGACCATGGCCGTGCAGGGCGCCGCCGCCAGCAGGATCAGCCCGGCGATGTAGGAGGGAATCTGGTCCTGCGGCAGCAGCGGCGCGAACAGATGGCCGATGAACAGGCTGCCCAGGAGCGCCATGGAGAAGGGCTTGACCGCCCAGTTGATGAACAGCGTCACGCCGACGCCGCGCCAATGCTCCCTCACCCGCCCCAGCGCGCCGAGGTCGATCTTCAGCAGCATCGGCACGATCATCAGCCAGATCAGCACCGCCACCGGCAGGTTGACCTGGGCCAGCTCCGCCGCCGCGATCGCCCGGAACAGGCCCGGCGCCACGGAGCCGAGCGCGATGCCCGCGACGATGCACAGGGCCACCCAGACGCTGAGGTAGCGCTCGAACAGGCCCATCGCCGGACGGGGGGCCGGCTCCCGATGGACGTCGGCGGTCATGCCGGTCCGTCCCCGCGCCGGGCCTGGCCGATGCGCCGGCCGGCGCCGTCCACCACCGCCTCGCCGTCCTCCTTGGCGAAGGCGCCGCGCTGCGGATCGGGGAGGATGTCCAGGACCAATTCGGACGGGCGGCACAGCCGCACGCCGAGCGGCGTCACCACGATCGGCCGGTTGATGAGGATGGGGTGGGCGATCATGGCGTCGAGAATCCGGTCGTCATCGAGCGTCGGATCGTCCAGGCCAAGCTCCGCGTAGGGCGTGCCCTTCTCGCGCAGAACGGCGCGCACCGGCACGCCCATGCGGCGGATGAGATCGGCAAGCTCAGCGCGGCTCGGCGGCGTCTTCAGATACTCGATGACGGCCGGCTCGGCGCCGCTGTTGCGGATCAGGGCCAGCGTGTTGCGCGAGGTGCCGCAATCCGGGTTGTGGTAGATGGTGATGGCTGTCATGGGGATGTCCGCCAGGGCCGTTGAGGCCCTCATATTTCCATATTTGTCAAAATATGGAAGAGTGAATTCGTGTGCGGCCGGCGGCGCGCTTGCTGGCGGGGTGCCCGTCCGATAGGCTGCGCCCCATGAACGTCAAGGATGTCATCGCCGGGCTGGGAGCGCTGGCGCAGGAGCACCGGCTGGCCGCGTTCCGGGAACTGGTGCAGCAGGGGCCGGACGGGCTGCCGGCGGGCGTGCTGGCGGAGCGGCTGGGCCTCGCCCCGGCGACCCTGTCGTTCCATCTCTCGCAATTGAGCAACGCCGGGCTCGTCGCGTCGCGCCGCCAGGGCCGGCTGATCATCTACAGCGTCGATGTCGGGCGCTTCCAGGCGCTGCTCGGCTTCCTCACCGAGAATTGCTGCCAGGGCAACGCGGACCTCTGCCAGCCGCGTCCCGGCGGCGGCTGCCCGGCCGGCGACTGAGGCGAACTCAGCGCCGCTGCAGGGACATGGTGTAGCGGAAACCGGCGCCCGGATGGGTGTTGACGGCGATCTCCACCAGACGGCCGTCGTCGGTGAAATAGCGGCGGGTGATGACGAGGATCGGCGACTGCGGCGGGACGTGCAGGCGCGAGGCGACGTTCAGGCTGGCCGGGGCGGCCTCGATGTCCTGCATCACCTCGGCGATGCGGACGCCGTAGCGCTGCTCAAGCACCGTATAGATGGCGTACTGCACCACCTCCAGGTTGCGCACCACGTCGGAAAAGGCGGCGTCGATGTAGACCTCGACGTAGGAGAAGGGCTCCGACGTCTCGCGGGTGCGGCGCAGCGCGCTGACGCGGAACCACTGCGTGTCCGGGCGGCAGCCCAGCCGGCCGGCCAGCTCCTCCTCCACGATGATGCGGTCCACCGAGAGGATTTCCAGCCGGGTCGAGGTGGCGTACTGCACCAGCTCGTCCAGGGAACTGATCGAATTGACGAAGCGCCCGTCGGCGCGGCGCGCCGCCAGGACCGATCCCGATCCCTGGCGGCGCAGGATGTAGCCCATCTCCTGAAGCCGGCGCAGCGCCTCGCGCACCGTGTGGCGGCTGACGGCGAAGCGGCTGCACAGCTCCTGCTCGGTCGGCAGGCGGTCGCCGACGGCGTAGGTGCCGGCGTCGATCTCCTCCAGCAAAGTGCGGACGATCTCCTGGTAGAGCGGGGTTTCCGCCCGCTCCGCCGCGCCGCTGCTGTCCTTCAGGCTGTCCGCTTCTTCCGACATCGCATCCCTCATGATGCCGGAAGATGGACGAGCCGGGGCGCCGATGCAACCGGCGTACGAGGATGATCCGTGCGGGGCGGCTTACGTCAGCAGGACCAGCGACAGGGCCGGGAAGGCGTTGATGGCGACCAGCGCCACCACCCGCATCCCGTAGAAGGGCAGCACCCCCTTCACGATGGAATGGAGCGGCATCTTGGTGATGCGGCTCATCACGAACAGGTTCAGGCCGACCGGCGGGGTCAGGGTCGCCACCTCCACCAGCGCGGTCATGATGACGGCGAAGTGGATCGGGTTCACCCCCACCGCCTGCGCCATTGGGAACAGGATCGGCGCCAGCAGCACGATCATCGACACGCCGTCCAGGAACATGCCGATGACGAGCAGCAGCAGGTTGACCGCCAGCAGGAATTCGAAGGGGGAGACCTGGGCCTCCTTCAGCATCGCGGTCAGCTCGGCGGACAGGCCGAGGCGGGTCAGCACCGCGGTCAGCAGGCCGGAGCCGAGCAGCACGCCGTAGATCATCACGGTCTGGAGCACCGACTCCCGCGCCGTCTCCCACACCGCGACGAGGTTGGCGGTGCGGTAGACCACCGTCACCAGCACGACCGCGTAGATGGCAGCCAGCGCCGACACCTCGGTCGGGGTGAACCAGCCCATGTAGATCGTGCCGATGATGAGCACCGGCATCATCAGCGCCCCGGCGGCACCCGGCAGGCGCTGGCCGAAGCCCTTCCAGTCCGGACGCTCGCCGACATGGCCGTAGCCCTTGAGCCGGCTGACGATCAGCGTGGTGACGGCGAGCAGGAACGCCTCGAACAGGCCGGGCACGATGCCGGCGATGAACAGGTCGGTGATCGGCAGGCCGACGATGGAGCCGATCAGGATGAAGGTCAGCGACGGCGGGATCATCAGACCCAGCGTGCCGCAGACCGCCACCAGCGAGGCGGCGAAGCGGGGCGGATAGCCCTCTTTCGGCATCAGCTTCACCGCCGCCGGGCCGAGCGCCACGGCGCAGGCCACCGACGAGCCGTTGACCGCCGCGAAGAACACGCTGGACATGGCCAGCGCCAGCGCGATGCCGCCGCGGAAGTAGCGGATGATCGTCCCGACCAGTTCCAGGATGACCAGCGCGAGGTTGCCGCGCGACATCAGGTTGCCGGCGAAGATGAAGAACGGGATGCAGACCAGCGCGTATTTGTCGACCGAATCCCAGGCCATCTGCGCAACCAGGACGACCGGGATGTTGAAGTTGAAGGTCAGCAGGCCGACCGCGATGACGCCCAGCGCCAGCGCGATGTGCACGCCCGCCGCCACGAAGAACAGCAGGCTGACGACGGCGATGATGGTGGTCATGGTGTTTCCTCCCCTTTTTCAGCCGTCGCTCAGAGATTCTCGCCCTCGGCGGGCGGATCGGGGTCGTGGCCACGCAGCAGCAGGATGATGTTGCCGACGAAGGCGAAGCCGTAGAGCACCCCGCCCAGCGGCAGCACCAGCCGGACCGTCCACAGCGGCAGGTCGAGGTTGGACTCGGTGAACATGCCGATGGCCTGGAGATGCGTGACCTCCTGGTACCCGGCGATCACCAGAAGCACGCTGAAGGCCAGCCCGATCAGGCTGTTGAGCCAGGCGAAGGCCAGCCGCACCCGGTGCGGCATCATGTTCAGCAGCAGGTCCATGCGGATGTAATGGCCGTGGCGCGTGCCGACGCCCAGCGACAGCAGGACGCTCCACACCACCAGGAAGCGGACAAGCTCCTCCGCCCACCAATGGCTTTCCGACAGGAGGGAGCGGCTGGACGCCTCGTAGAACATGAAGCCGATGGCCGCCATCATCAGGATGGTGGCGACGTTCAGGAGGATGCGGTCCTCGATGAAGCTCCACCAGCCCGGCAAGCCGCGGCCCGGTGACGAAGCGGCGTCCGCCGGAGACGCCGCCGCCTGGGTGTGCGGCGACACGGACGTCATTGAATCGGTTCCCGGCATGGGTGGAACTCCCTTCACGAGAAGGCCTGTGTCTGGGGGACGCGGCGCAGCCAGCCGGCGGCGCGCTCGTAGGCGTCGGCGATGCGCAGCAGCGTGGCTTCCGCCTGCGGGCGGGCGATGAGCTGCATGGCGATCGGCATCCCGTCCGGATCGAATCCGGCGGGCGTGACGAGCGCCGGCAGGCCGAGGTAGGAGACCGGGCGGGTCAGCGCCGCCACCCCGGCGACCACCGCGGCCATCGCCGGCCCGGCCCCCACGTCGGTCTGGGCGGCGGTCGGCACGCGGCTGCGCAGGGCGGGGACGAACAGCGCGTCGCACTGGGCGAAGGGGCCGTCGATCATCGCCCGGAGATGAAGCGCGCGCAGTTGCTTCGCCTGGAGGTAGGAGGCCGCCGGCACCATCAGCCCCTGGAGAAGCCGGGCGCGCACCTGCGGGCCGTAGTCCTGCGGACGCTCGCGCAGCCAGGGCGCATGGACGGCCGCCGCCTCCGGCGTGAAGACGAGGTTGGCGAGGTCGCCGTAGGGCTCGTGGTCGGGGATGTCCACCTCCACGACGCGGGCACCGGCGCGCTCCAGCACCGCCCGCGCCCGCTCCAGCGCGGCGGCCACGGCGGGGTCCAGGCCGTCGTAGTAGAACTGGCGCGGGATGCCCAGCCGCAGCCCCTCGACCCCCTGGCCGATGGCGTCCGCGGCGTCCGTCCGCCCGGTGATGACCGAGAACAGCGTCGCCGCGTCCTCGGCGCTGCGCGCCAGCGGACCGACGCAGTCCAGGCTTTCCGACAGCGGCATCACGCCGTCCATCGGCGTCGCCCCCTGCGTCGGCTTCAGCCCGACCACGCCGCACAGCGCCGCCGGAAGCCGCACCGACCCGCCGGTGTCCGAGCCCAGCGAGCCGAAGGCCAGCCGCCCCGCCACCGCCGCCCCGGAGCCGGAGGAGGAACCGCCGGTGATGCGCTCCGGGTCCCAGGGGTTGCGGCAACGCCCGAGATGGGCGTTGTGCCCGGTCGGCCCCATGGCGAACTCCGCCATGTGCAGCGTGCCGAGCGTCACCGCGCCCGCCGCGTCCAGCCGCTCCAGCACCGTGGCCGTCCGCTCGGGGCGGAAATCGCCGCGGATCGTCGGGGACCCGCAGGTGCAGCGCTTGCCGGCGCGATAGAACATGTCCTTGTGGGCCAGCGGCACGCCGTGCAGCGGCCCGCGCAGCCGCCCGGCCCGCGCCTCCGCGTCGGCGGCGCGGGCGGCGGCCAGCGCCTCCTCCGGCTCGACCGACAGGAAGGCGTTGAGCGTCGGATTCAGCCGGGCGATGCGGTCCAGACAGGCATCCGCCAGGGCCTCCGCCCGCAGCGCGCCGTCGCGGACCGCCCTCGCGGCGTCCGTCAGGGTCAGCGATGTGGGGTCGGTCATGCCCGCTCCCCGGCAATGCGTCCAGCCGCCAGCGCGGTGTGGGCCAGCGCGGCGTGGGCGCCCAGCGGCACGTCGAACAGCGAGCCGCCGGGATGCGCCGCCGCCAGGATGCCCGGCACGGCGGCCAGCAGGCGACCGCACAGGGCGGCGTCGGCCTCGTCCAGGGTCACCCCCTGAATCCTGGCCAGGGTCCGCGCGCAAGCCGCGGCGTCCCCGATGAGGTTTTCCGTCATTCCTTCCCTCCCTTCCGGTGCTGTCCCCGCGCGGCTCTTCCGGCCGTTCGCCGCGGGCAGGGGCTTCGGCGCCCCCTTTTACCCGGATCGTTGCAGCGTCATTTCATAGCGGTATCGTCCGGCCGCGTGGCTGCTGACCGCAACCTCCAGCGCGTTTCCTTCGGCGTCCAGATAATGGCGGATCACCACGAGGATCGGGGTGCCGACCTCCACCGACAGGCGCGACGCCAGGTTGGCGTCCGCCGAGGTGGCCTCGATGGACTGCACGACCTCCTCGATGCGCAGGCCGTAGCGGCTTTCCAGCACCGCGTAGACGGCGACCGGAAAGGTGCCGATGGCCTGGGCCACGTCGTCGAAGGCGGCGGGCAGGAACACCTCGGTGTAGCAGAGCGGAGTCCGCTCCCCCGGCTGGCGGCGCAGCGCCACCACCCGGACCCAGGGCGTGTCCGGCGGGGAGCGCAGCAGCTCCGCCGTCCGCCCCTCCACCAGGATCTTCTCCACCGCCAGCACCTCCAGCCGGGTGGAGGAGGCGTACTGCCCGATCTCCGCGAGGCTGGACAGCGTGTTGTGGAACCGCCCGTCGGGGCGGGCGGCGGTCACCACCGACCCCGAGCCCTGGCGGCGCGCGATCAGCCCGAGATCCTGGAGCCGGCGCAGCGCCTCCCGCACCGTGTAGCGGCTGGCGGAGAAGCGCAGGCACAGCTCCTGCTCGGTCGGCAGCCGTTCGCCGACCCCGACCCGCCCGTCCGCGATGTCGGCGCGCAGCGCGTCCAGGATCTCCTGGAAGCGCGGCCCCTCCGCGGCGGACGGGCGGACGGAGGCCGGGCGAACGGCGGCTTTCACAGCGCCCCCTGCTCGCGCAGGGCGGCGATCCGCTCCGGCCCGATGCCGATGCGGCCCAGCACGTCCTCGGTGTCGGCGCCCAGCGCCGGGGCGGGTCGGGTGGGAAGCCGCTCGCCGCCGATGCGCACCGGCCCGGTCAGCATCCGCACCTTGCCTTTTGCGTCTGGGGCGGACCCGTCCGGATAGGAGAAGTCGGCCACCCGGTCGCTGTCGCGGACGAAGGGATTCTCCAGTGACTGGGCGATGTCGAGGACCGGGGCGGCGGGAACGGCGCCGCCGAGGATCTCCACCCACTCCGCCGTGTCGCGCTGGCCGAGCACCTCGTCCAGCAGGACGGTGAGCTGTTCGCGGTTGGCCAGCCGGTCCTTGAAGCTGCGGAAGCGCGGATCATCCCCCCATTCGGGCTTGCCGATCTTGTCGCAGAAGACCGGCCAGAACTTCTCCTTGTTGCACATCACGAACAGCCAGCCGTCGCGCGTCCGGTAGAGCTGCGACGGGGTCAGGGAGGGGTGCGCGGAGCGCGGCTCCCGTCCCTGGTTGTGGCCGCCGTTGAGGTACCAGGTGGCGAGGTAGGTCATGTTGTGCAGCGCCGTGTCGAACAGGCTGACGTCGACGTCCGAGCCCTTGCCGCTGGCCCGCGCCCCGACCACGCCGGAGACGAGGCCGAAGGCGGTCATCAGGCCGGTCATCATGTCGACCACCGACATGCCGAAGCGGGCGGGCGGGCCGTCCGGCTCGCCGGTCACCGACAGGTAGCCGGCCTCCGCCTGCATCAGATAGTCGTAGCCCGGCCAGGCCCGCCGCGGCCCCGTGCGCCCGTAGGCGGACAGGTGGGCGCAGACGATCTTGGGGTTGACCGCCTTCAGATGCTCGTAGGTGAGGCCCAGCTTGTCCGGCAGGTCGCCGCGCAGGTTGTCCAGCACGGCGTCGGCGTGGCGCACCAGCTCGTGCAGCACCGCCATGCCCTCGGGGTGCTTCAGGTTGAGGGTGATGCTGCGCTTGTTGCGGTTGAAGGACTGGTAGAAGTGGCTGTTGCCGGGGCCGAAGAAATGGGGACCGACATGGCGGCCGACCTCGCCGCCCTCGGCGGGATTCTCGACCTTGATGACTTCGGCCCCGAGATCGGCCAGCAGCATGGTGCCGAACGGGCCGGCGCCGTATTGCTCCACGGCGATGACGGTGACGCCTTCGAGGGGTAGCACGCGGTGTCTCCCTGATGGGGGTGTGCGGGGTGTGTGGGGAGTGGTTGCACTGGGCCCCCCTCCCGGCCTCCCCCCGCTTTCGCAGGGGGAGGAGATTGTCCCCTCCCCTGCGAAGCGGGGGAGGGTTAGGGAGGGGGCCCGTGAGCGACCACCCTCCCCTCACACCGGATTCTGCTCGATCAGCCGCTTGGCGATGATGATGCGCTGGATCTCGTTGGTGCCCTCGCCGATGCACAGCAGCGGGGCGTCGCGGTAGAGCCGCTCGACCACGAACTCCTTGGAGTAGCCGTAGCCGCCGTGGATGCGCATGGCGTCCAGGGAGTTCTCCACCGCCGCTTCGGAGGCGAAGAGCTTGGCCATCCCGGCCTCGTAGTCGCAGCGCTCGCCGCGGTCGAGCGCCTTGGCCGCCTGCTGCACGAGGAGCCGCGCGGCGGAGACGCGCGTCGCCATGTCGGCCAGCTTCATCGCCACGGCCTGATGCTCGTGGATCGGCTTGCCGAAGGTCTTGCGCTGCTGGCTGTACTTCACGGATTCGTCGAGCGCCGCCTGGGCGACGCCGACGCCGCGCGCCGCCACGTTGACGCGGCCAAGCTCCAGGCCGGAGATGGCGCAGGCCATGCCGCGGCCCTCGACCCCGCCGATCAGCCGGTCGGCCGGGACGCGGTAGTCCTCGAAGACCAGCTCGGCGGAATCGATGCCCTTGTAGCCCAGCTTCTCCAGCTTGCGGCTGACCTTGAAGCCCGGCCCCTTCTCGGCCAGGAACATCGTCATGCCCTTGTGGCGGGGCTGCGCCGTCGGGTCGGTCTTGACCAGCAGGGCGAAGCAGCTCCCCTGGATGCCGTTGGTGATCCAGGTCTTCGAGCCGTTGATGACGTAATCGTCGCCGTCGCGCTTGGCCACCGTGCGGATGGCCTGGAGGTCGGTGCCGCAGTCCGGCTCGGTCAGGGCGAGGCCGCCGCGCAGCTCGCCGGTGGCGAAGCGCGGCAGGAAGGCGGCCTTCTGCTCCTCCGTCCCCGTCTTGGTGACGATGAAGGCCATGATCAGGTGCGAGTTGATGATGCCGGACAGCGACATCCACACCGACGAGATGCGCTCGATCATCTTGGCGTAGGTCGAGGGGCGCAGGCCCAGCCCGCCATACTCCTCGGGGATCGTCGCCCCGAAGAGGCCCAGTTCCTTCATCCGCTCGACGATCTCGTCGGGGTAGGCGTCGTCATGCTCCAGCTTCAGGGCGACCGGCCGGACGTGGCGGTCGAGGAAGCGGTCCACGCTGTCGAGGATCAGGCGCTCCTGCTCGTCGCGTTCCGCGTCGGTCATGCTGGTGGTGGTGTCGCTCATGGCGTGTTTCCCGGAATGGATGGTCAGCGGACGGACGGCGACAGGACGGACAGCGAGTCCGCCGCGCGCGGGCTGGCGTCGAGGCCGAGGACGGCGTCGGCGATGCGCGCCGCGGCGGTGTCGTGCACGGCCATGGCGGCGTTGCCGCGGTACTTGTCGACGATCTCGGCGTTGGACAGCGGGCGGTCGGCGGCGCCGCGGTTGATGTGCTCGCGGTGGCGCAGCTCCCGCCCGTCGTCGAGCGTGATGACCAGCTCGCCCGAATAGGCCTTGGGGAAGGGCGAGTCCGGGTCGTGGCGGTAGGACACCTTCGACGCGATGTCGAGGATCGCCGCGTCGCCCAGCGCGTCGTTCTCCAGCTCCGCCAGGGTCAGGCGCCCGCGCACCAGGGCGGCGGCGACCAGGAAGGGCACGCTGAACTGCGCGTCGTAGGAGTTGGACGGCCGCTTCTTGTTGGCCTCCGGCTCGCAAACGGTCTTGACCACCTGCTCGGGCACCAGCGCCTCGATGCGGCGGATGCGCGCGAGGTCGAGGCCGTCGCGGCGCAGCTCCAGGGCGGCGTCCACGCAGGCGTGGGTGAAGTGGCAGGCCGGATAGGGCTTGATCGCCGTCGCCATCAGCTCCCACGTCCCGCCGAGGCCGGCGGTGGCGATGCCCAGATCGGCGCGCCCGGCCTCCTTGCCGAGATAGGCGTTGAACAGGCCGAAACGGCCCTCATAGGGGCGGGTGACGCCGGTGAAGCCCTCGCGGGCCAGCGCCGCCGCGGTGATGCCCGCCGCCGCCGCCCAGCCGGGATGCAGGCGCTTGTTCCAGGCGCCGTCCTCCAGGAACTCCAGGCTGCCGCTCGCCATCGACAGGGCGATGCCCTGGGCGGCGGCGAGCTGCGCGCGGGTCAGGCCGAGCAGCCGGCCGGCGGCCAGCGCGCAGCCGAACACGCCGATCATGCCCGTCGGGTGGAAGCCCACCTGATGGAAGCCGCCGCGCGCCACCGCGCCGAGCCGGGCCGCCACCTCGACGCCCAGCACATAGGCGCTGACCACGGACCGGCCGTCCGCCCCGGTCATCGCCGCCGCCGACAGGACGGCGGGCAGCACGCTGGCGGTCGGGTGGATGACGCCGCCGATATGGGTGTCGTCGTAGTCGAGGCCGTGGCAGAGCAGCCCGTTGACCGTCGCCGCGTCGCGGGCGGGCAGCGAGGCGGGCATGCCGATCACCGGCACCGGCCCCTCCCCCGCCAGCCCGCGCAGGGCGGTCAGCGTCTTGTGGGCGAAGTCGTAGCGGGTCGAGGCGAGCGCGATGCCCACGGCGTCCAGCATGTGATGCGGCGCGCGGGTGCGGACCTCCGCCGGGATGGCGTCGTCGGGGGTGTCGGCGACGAAGGCCGCCAGCGTGGCGGCGATGGATTCCGTGGTCGGATCGGTGGCGGGCATGGTTCCTCCCTTTTGTTCTTCTCGGGCCGTCAGTGCTTTCGGGTTGTCCGGATCAGTTGCCCCGGATCAGTCGCCCCGGATCAGTCGCCGATGCCGTGGCCCCGCTTGGGCACCAGACTGGCCCGTTCGAAGGTCAGGAAGACCGTGCCGTCGGCCTTGTAGCCCTCGGTGTAGGTGGTCACGATGCCCTGGGTCGGGCGCTTCTTGGATTCGCGCACGTCCAGCACCTTGGAGCGCGCGTAGATCGTGTCGCCGGGGAAGACCGGGGCGACCAGCTTGATCTCCTTCCAGCCGAGGTTGGCGACGGACTTGTAGGAGACGTCGTCCACCGTCATGCCCAGCACCATGGCCAGGGTCAGGCCGCTGTTGACCAGCGGCTTGCCGAACTCCGACTTCTCGGCGAAGGCGTGGTCGCAGTGCATGGGGTGGCGGTTCATCGTCAGCAGGCTGAACTGGATGTTGTCCGCTTCGGTGATGGTCCGGCCGGGGCGGTGTTCGTAGACATCGCCGACGGTGAAATCCTCAAGGTAGCGGCCGAGGTCGGCGACGATGGTCCGCGGTTCCTGAACATCGGGCATGGGCGGGTGTCTCTTGTCTGCGGATCGGAGGGGTGAGTGCGGGGCGCCGATCATTTCCGGATGACATGTTCAGCGCGTGTGATAGCATGTTGTACGTACAAATAACACGCCCCCTCACCCTTGGAAAGCGTTTTCATGCCCAACAATCCGCAAGCCACCGCAACGGCGCCGGAATCGCCGGTCCGCCGCTCCTACCTGTTCGTTCCCGGCGCCCGGCCGGACCGTTTCGCCAAGGCCCTGGGGGCCGGCGCCGACGCGGTCATCATCGACCTGGAGGACGCGGTGGCCCCCGGCGACAAGGACAGCGCCCGCACCGCCGTCTGCGCCTTCCTGCGGGAGCGCGCCGACGCGGGCGGCCCGGCGATTTTCGTTCGAACCAATTCGGTGCGCGGCCGCACCGGCCTGCTCGACATCCTCGCTTTGACCGACCCGGCGGACGGCGCGGCGCCGCGCTGGGCGGGCATCCTGCTGCCGAAGGTGGACGGGGCCGAGGACGTCCGGCTGGCCGCCGGGCTTCTCGACGAGCGCGGCCTGCCCGGCGCCCTCGGCGCGCTGATCGAGAGCGCCGACGGGCTGGAGAACGTCATGGCGATCGCCGCGGCCTCCCCCCGCCTGTCCTTCCTGATGTTCGGCGGGGGCGACCTGTCGGCGGAGCTGCGCGTGCCGCTGGCCTGGGAGCCGCTGGTGCAGGCCCGCACCCGGATCGTCCACGCCGCCGCCCGCTTCGGGCTGGACGCGCTGGACATGCCGTGGATCGCGCTGGACGACGAGGAGGGCTACCGCCAGGAGTTGGCGCGCAGCGTCCTGCACGGCTTCACCGCGCGCTCGGCCATCCACCCCAGGCAGATCGCCGCCATCCACGACGCCTACACCCCCTCGCCGGAGGCGGTCATCCACGCCGGGCGGGTCCTGGCCGCCTTCGAGGCGGCGGGCGGCGGGGTCTGCGTGCTGGACGGCAAGCTGGTCGAGCGGCCCCTGGTGCTGGGGTCCCATCGAATCCTGGCATTGGCCCGGCGGGCCGGAATGCTGTAGCCAGGGATTGACCGTTCATGCGCACCGCGCCACCGCCACTTGTACGGACCCCCATGACCACGCAAGAAACCCCGCCCGCCCCCTTTCCCCTGCTGCTGGCGGAGGTGACCAGCGTCCAGACCGTCGCCACCCTGTCGGTCCTGACGCTGGCGACGGTCGCCCCGCTGGCCGCGGCCTCGCTGGGAGTCGGGTCGGAGGCGGTCGGCTACCAGATCAGCGTCATCTACAGCGCCGCCGCCCTGGTGTCGGCCTTTGCCGGTCTGGTGGTCCGCCGCTGGGGCGCCGGCACGGTGGGCGTCCTGGCGCTGGCGCTGGGGCTGGTGGGCTGCCTGGGCATCGCCACCGGCTCTCTGTGGGTCGCGGCGCTGGCGTCGGTGCTGCTCGGCATCGGCTACGGGCTGGTGAACCCGTCCTCCTCGCACCTGCTGAACCGCTTCACCCCGCCGGCGCGGCGCAATCTGGTCTTCTCGCTGAAGCAGACCGGCGTGCCGCTGGCCGGCGTGCTGGCCGGGCTGACCCTGCCGGGAATCGGGGAGATCGCCGGCTGGCGGGGGGCGGCGCTCGCGGTGGCCGGCATGTTCGCGCTGCTGCTGGTCCTCTTCGCGCCGGGCCGCCGGGTGTGGGACGACGACCGCAGCCCCGGCCTGCCGATCCGCGGCAACCTGATGGAAGGGCCGCGGCTGGTCTGGCGGGTGCCGGCCCTGCGCGGCTTCGCGCTGATGGGCTTCTTCTTCTCGGCGATCCAGCTGTCGCTGATGGCCTTCACGGTGAACATGCTGGTGCACGACCTGCACTGGTCCATCGTGTCCGCCGGGCTGGCCGTGTCGGTGATGCAGG
Source organism: Azospirillum sp. TSH58 (assembly GCF_003119115.1). Taxonomy (NCBI): domain Bacteria; kingdom Pseudomonadati; phylum Pseudomonadota; class Alphaproteobacteria; order Rhodospirillales; family Azospirillaceae; genus Azospirillum; species Azospirillum sp. TSH58. Next base: position 535,036 of record NZ_CP022366.1, on the reverse strand, counting down.
CGGCGGGGGCGGCGGCGCGCATCGGATGGGGGCTGCTGGCCGACCGGCTGCGCTCCGGCGTGGCGGTGCTGGGCGGCATCGGCGGGTTGTCAGCCGTCTCGGCCCTGGCCACCGCCGGGCTGGGGCCGAGCTGGCCGGTGCCCGCGGTGATCGGCGTGCTGACGGTGTTCGGCATCGCCGCCATCGGCTGGAACGGCGTGTTCCTGGCGGAGGTGGCGCGGGTCGCCCCGAAGGGCACGGCCAGCACGGCGACGGGCGGCGCCCTGATGTTCACCTTCTCCGGCGTGGTCGTCGGGCCGGCGCTGTTCGCCACCCTGTTCAACACGGTGGGCAGCTACGGCGAGACCTTCGCCCTGATGATGGCCTTCCCGCTGGCCGGGGCGGCGGCCGTCCTGTTCTGGTCGCGCCGCAGGACATGAGGGCGGCGGTCGCAGAGACCATCGCGGCGAGTTGTCCGTACAATAATGTTGGCACTCCCCACTGTTTTCCCCTATGATCGTTCGGACAAGCGGGCCAGAAGCGTCCGAACGCAGTCATGGGAGGGAAGCCAATGTTGAATCCGTCGCTGTTCAGGCCATTCTGGGCGAAGACGCTGCTGGTCGGACTGACCGTGGCCGGGCTGGCCGCCGGGACGCCGGGCCAGGCCCGCGCCCAGGCGGCGCCGGTCGAGATGGTGATGACCGACGAGATCGCGACGTCCCACTGGACCGCCAAGATGATGGACGAGTATGCGGCCCTGATCGAGGAGCGCTCGAAGGGCCGCATCAAGCCGAAGGTCTTCCACTCCGGCACGCTCTACAAGGACAAGGACGCCGTCGCCGCCCTCGGGTCGGGCGCCGTGCACATGGTCTGGCCGGTCAGCGTGCAGCTTGAGAGCATCGCCCCGCAGTACGGCGTGGTGAACCTGCCCTTCGCCGTCACCGACGCGGCGATGTCCAAGCCGGAAACCGCGCAGGAGGTCTCGAAGCTGCTGTCCGGTCTGGTGGCCGACAAGGGCATCCGCGTCATGGGGCTGATGCGCACCGCCGACCTGATCTTCCTCTTCAAGGACAAGGAGGTCGGCGCCGTCGGCGATCTGAAGGGCAGCAAGATCCGCCTGACCGGCGGGCGCGTCCTGCAGCTGCTGATGCGCGACTTCGGCGCCAGCCCGGTGTCGATGCCCGCCTCCGAAATGGCCGCGGCGCTGATGCAGGGTGCCATCGACGGCATCTACACCTCCGCCGGCGGCTGGGAGATGGTCGGCACCAACGCCGCCAAGGTCGCCTCGCTGGTGCCGGGCATGAGCCTGCTCACCTACTCCGTCCTGGTCGACGACAAGTGGATGAAGGGCCTGCCCGACGATCTGCGCCAGGTCGTCGAGACGACCACCAACGAGATCATCGCCAAGCAGTGGCAGCGCGCCATCGACGCCGACAAGAAGACCATGGACCAGATGATCGCCCAGGGCGGGCGTCTGGCCGTGGCGCCCGAAGCGGAGCAGGCGAAGTTCCGCGAGATCGCCAACAAGGTCAACCAGGACTATGTCCGGCGCTACCCTGAGGTCTGGAAGCAGTATCAGGCCATCGTCGGCAACAAGAGCTGAGGCGATCCCCCTCGCTTCACCTCGCGGTGCGGGCGGCGTTCCGGAAGGGGCGCCACCCGCACCGATTTTTTTTATGAGCGCGCTCAGACCGACCGCATGAGGCCGCCGTCCACCCGGATGTTCTGCCCGGTGATGTAGCCGGCCCCCTCGGAAGCGAGGAAGGCGACGGTCGCCGCGATCTCCTCGCTCTTGCCGTAGCGGGCCATCGGCACGCCCTGGCGCCGCTCCTCGGTCGCCGGCAGGCTGTCGATCCAGCCGGGCAGCACGTTGTTCATCCGCACATTGTCTGCGGCGTACTGGTCGGCGAACAGCTTGGTGAAGGAGGCCAGCCCGGCCCGCGCGACGGCGGAGGTCGGGAACATCGGGCTCGGCTCGAAGGCCCAGGCGGTCGAGATGTTGATGATCGTCCCGCCCTTCTGCCCGACCATGACCGGGGTGACCAGCCGGACGGCGCGGACGACGTTCAGGAAATAGACCTCGATCCCCTTGTGCCAGTCCTCGTCGGTCAGCTCCAGCAGCGCCTTGCGCGGGCCGTGGCCGGCGCTGTTCACCAGCGCGTCGATGCGGCCCCAGCGCTCCATCGTCCGGCTCACCAGACGCTCCAGGTCCTCGGCGGACTGGTTCGAACCGGTCACGCCGATGCCGCCCAGCTCCTCGGCCAGAGCCTCACCCTTGCCGGAGGAGGACAGCACCGCGACCTTGAATCCGTCCGCCGCGAGGCGCCGAGCCGCCGCGGCACCCATGCCGCTGCCGCCCGCGGTGATGATGGCAACCTTATCGCCCATGATTCGTCATCCCTCTCCTGCCGGAACGGTTCATCCGTTCTTTCCCGTGCCTGTATGACACCGGACACGGGACGAGGCCAAGGGAAGCGTGCGCGCAACGTCGGACGCCGATAAGGACAGCGCCGGATTGAGGGCCGGTCAGTGGGCGAGCAGGAAAGCCAGCGACGCGACCGGGGCCACGGTGACGAAGCCGACGGCGACGAAACGCTCGACCGGGCTCCAGGACGCCCAATCCCGCTGAAGCGAGGACAAGAACGACTTCATGATCCCTCACGGACCGGCTGATGTTGCAATGCATATAAGATACGGTTTCCGGGGGCCTTCGTGCCAGGGGCGTGGCTTCCGCATCGCGAAATATCGGGGAGTGATGCAGCGCCGCCACAGGCCGGAAAGCGGCACTCCGAAAGGGCTTCGCCGGATCGGTTCGGCCGAGGGTTGCCCATCGGCCACAGGGTCCGATGGACGGACGGCTCAGGACGACGCGCCGCCGTTCCCGCCGAACAAGGCGAGGATGCGTGCCGCCGCCAAATCCGGCGGGATCGAGGCGATGCAATGCGCCTCGGCCGCCGTGCAACTTTCCGCCGGACAGGGCGCAAGCGCCGCCGCGGGCCGCAGCACCAGCGCCCGCGCGCACCAGGGGCGGAAGCGGTCCGGCGCGTGGTAATGGTTGGGGTCCCCGCCTTCCGGATGGCAGGAGAAGACGGCGACCGGCACGCCCACGGCGGCCCCGAGATGGGCCGGGCCGGAATCCATGGCGATCAGCCCCGCCGTCCGTTCGATCACCGCCGCCGCCAAGCGCAGGCCGGTCCGCCCGGTGAGATCGGTCACCCATCCCGGCAGGGCCGCGGCGATCCGCTCCGCCGCCGCCCGCTCCAGCTCCGTGCCGAGCACCGCCACCCGCGCGCCGAGCGCGATCGCCACCACGGCAACCACCGCCGCCAGCCGGTCCGGCGGGTATTCGCGGCGCGAGGCGGCGGCCCCCGGCGCCACGGCGATGACCCGCTCCCCCGCCGCTCCGGCCAGCAGGCGGGCGGCCTCCGCCCGGTCCTCCGCGGTCAGACGCAGTTCCACCCCGGCGCCGTCCGGAACCCCGCCGGCAAAGCGCAGCAGGGCGAGGTTCTGCTCCACCTCGTGGCGGCCGGGCGGGGGTGTCAGCCGGTGGGTGTAGGCGCGGTCGAAGCCGGCGTTGCCCGACGCCTTCCAGGGCGTGACCGCCTCGGAGAATCCCAGGACGGCGCGGGCACGGCTGTTCGCGGCGAGCGCCGTGGCCCCATGCCGGTCGAAATCGTAGCGGGGGACCAGCGTCAGGTCGAAACCGGCGCGGAACGCCTCCGCGAAGGCCGCGGCGCCGCCGGGCGTGACGCCCCTCAGGTCGATCCCGCCCCCCGGCTTCGGATGGGGCGCCACCACCGCGTCGACATGCGGGCAGGTCTCGGCGAGGTCGGCCACGGCCGGGCGGACCGCCAGCACGATGCGCGCCCGCGGCGCCGAGGCCCGCAGCCCGCGCAGGAAGGGCGTGGCGAGGACGAAATCGCCCGCCTCGTCCAGCTTCACCACCAGGATGCGCCGGGCGGACGACAGATCGAAGACGGCGTCCGTCATGCCGCTCTCATGTCGATGCGGGCGGGCGGCAGGCCGGCGCACCAGCGCCGCCACGCCATGCGGTAACCGGCCTCGACCGCCGCGGTGTAGCCCGCCTCGTCCATCAGGGGGGAGCGCGCCATGCGTTCGCGCAGGCCGGCGCGCTGAGCGTCCAGGAAGGCGCGGTCCGTGGCCAGCCGGACGGCGAGCGCCACATAGTCGTCCTCCCGCTCCACCACCAGCCCACCCAGCCCGACGCTGCCGAGCATCGTGGCGCCCCAGCGGGAGATCATCGCCTCCCCGGCGATGGACAGCACGGGAACCCCCATCCACAGCGCGTCGCAGGTCGTCGTCCCGCCATTGGCGAAGACGGGGTCGAGCGCGCAATCGAGCAGCCGATAATCCTTGTAGGGGTCCGGGGCGGTGCCGCGCAGCAGAAGCCGCGACTCCGCGACTCCATGGGCGGCGAAGGCGTCCAGCACCCGCCGCGCCACACCGCCGCCGGACAGCCCCCGCCATTTCAGCATCAGCCGGGCCTCCGGCACCGCCGCCAGGACCCGACCCCACAGCGCCAGCGTGGAGGAGTTCAGCTTCGTCAGGTTGTTGAAGGAGCCGAAGGTGAACACCCCCGCCGTCTCCACCGGCGGGCGGGCCGGCGGTGCCGCGGCGGATTCCGCGGGGCGGTAGCACAGCACGCTGCCGGGCAGGCGGATCAGCGCCTCCGTGTGCAGGGCGTCCGCGCTCGCCGCGGCGAAGCGGTGGTCGGAGAACTGGTAGTCCATCGCCGTCAGCCCCGTCGTGTTCGGGTAGAGCGGCAGGCTGACCTGGACCGGTGCCGGACGGCGGATGAACAGGGGCATGCGGTTGCGCGACATGTGCCCGCCGCAGTCCACCAGCACGTCGATGCCGTCCGCCCGGATCAGCCGCTCCAGCTCGCCGTCCGGCAGGGCCGCGACGGCGCGCCAGCGGTCGGCCAGCGCCGCGAAGCGGTCCGTCGCCGCGTCCTTCGGCAGGTCGGCGTAATAGCAGGTCACCTCCACCGCCGACCGGTCGTGGCGCTCGATCAGCGGCAGCAGGAAGTGATAGCCCGGCCCCGGGTAGCGCTGGAAATCCGGCGACAGATAGCCGACGCGCAGGCGCCGCTCCGGATCGCGGTCCACCGCGTCGAAGCGCGGGGCGGCGGGCGGCACCGGCATCACGGCGCTCTCGAACCGCCGGTGCTCCCCGAACACCGCGCCGAGGTCCGCCTCCTCGGCGAAGCACAGGCAGAACAGCAGGTTGGAGCGCACCTCCGCGTCCTGCGGCGCGCGGTCCAGCGCGGCGCGCAGGGCGGCCACCGCCTCGCCATGGCGGCCCAGCGCCATCAGGGCGACGCCCAGGTTGGAGCTGGCCAGCGCCTCCCGCTCCGCCGCGCGCAGGGCCAGCGCCCGCCGCAGCAGGATCAGCGCCTCGTCGAAAGCGCCCGCGTCGATGGCGTGGGTGCCGAGGTTGGTCCAGCCGGCGGCGCCGTCGGGCTGAAGGGCCACCGCGCGCCGGAACCACGCCCGCGCTTCCTCGGGGCGCTTGGCCCGGTGCTGGACGGCCCCGGCGTTGAGGGCGTGGCCGGCCTCCTCCGGGTCGGCGCGGACGGCGCGGCGGGCGGCGGTCGCGGCCTCCTCCACCCGTCCCAGGGCCGACAGCGCCATGCCCAGCCCGGTCAACGCCTGGGCGGAGTCCGGAGCCAGCGCCAGGGCGCGCCGGTAGCAACGCGGCGACGCCGCGGGATGCCCCCGCTCCTGCCACAGGTTGCCGAGCACCAGCAGGGAGTCGGGCGCCGGGGCCAGCGCCGCCGCCCGCTCCAGCCACGCCGCCCCCTCGCGCCACGGTCCTACCACGGCCAGCGCCGCTCCCAGGATCTTCGCGCCTTCGCCGTGGCCCGGCTCCAGCGCCACCAGCCGGCGCCCCGCCTCCGCGGCACCCGCCATATCGCCCAGCGCGTGGCACAGACCGGTCACCTGCTCCCGCGCCTGGACCAGCAGCGGCGCCAGGGCGGCGGCGCGGCGGAAGGCGGCGAGCGCGTCCCGCGGGCACCCGGCGTCGCGCAGCGCGGCCCCCTGGTTGTAGACCGCCAGCACCTCACCGGGGGCGAGCGCCGACGCCCGCCCGTACCAGTCCGCCGCCGGGGCGGGCCGCCCCAGATCGTACAGCGCGTCGGCCAGCGCGTTGACGGCCTCCCCATCCTCCGGCGCCAACGCCAGCAGGCGGCGGAAGGCCTGCGCCGTGGCCTCCGCCCGGCCCAGCTTGGCGTGGGCGGCGGCCTCCAGCCGGTGATGGTCGGGGACCAGCGGGGCGAGGCGGGCGGCGTGGCCGTAGGCGTCCGCGGCCTCCGCCCAGCGCCCCGTCGCTTCCAGCACGCGGCCCAGGTTGAGGCGGAAGACCGGCTGGGTCCCATCCTTCGCCACGGCCTTGCGGATCAGCGCGATCCCGGAGTCGGGATCGCCGGTCTGCGCCGTCAGCAGGCCCAGCAGATGCAGCGCGTCGCTCTGCTCCGGCGCGTGGCGCAGCACCCGCTCGTAGAGGGGCCGCGCCTCCGCCAGCCGTCCGTTCTGGTGATGGACGACGGCCTGCGCCAGCGTCTCCTGGAGCGTGGCGGGGGAAGAATCGCGGCTGGCGCTCATGACGGTCCGTGTGTCTGGCCCGCTGACGGGTTTGGGGCTTCGGGGCGCGCAGTGTAGCGCGCCGGCACCGCCGCGGGTACGAATGCCTTGAGACCGCCGGGCGTATCCGATCGCAAATTTTCGGGCCACAAATTTTCGGGCCACAAGTTTTTGGTCCGGACCGCGCAGGAGTTCCCGACCGCCCGCGTATCACCACCAACAGGCTCCCCGGAGCCGGCCGGACGGCCCCGGATGCAGGCCAGGATGCAGGAAGGAGCAGAGGATGGCCGCGTGGCGGTGATCGACGAGGATGACGACGAATCGCTGATGGCCGAAACGGCCGCGGGGAACCGGGCGGCCTTCGACCGGCTGACCCGCCGTCACCTGCGCCGGAGCCTCGCGCTCGCCCACCGGGTGGTCGGCAACGCGAGCGACGCGGAGGAGGTCGTTCAGGACGCCTTCCTGCAGATCTGGACGCACGCCGACCGCTGGCGCGGCGACGGGACCCGCTTTTCCACGTGGCTCTACCGCATCGTCGTCAACCGCTCGATCGACTACCGCCGCCGCAAGAGTTTCCAGCCCCTGGACGACGCCGTGGAGATCGTCGATCCGGCCGTCGGCGCCGACGGGCTGCTGGCGGAGCGCCAGCTCAGCGCGGCGGTGGACGCGGCGATCGCCGCCTTGCCGGAACGGCAGCGGGCGGCGCTCAGCCTGTGCTACTACCAGGAGATGAACTGCGCGGAAGCATCGGAGGTTCTGAACGTCTCGGTCTCGGCCATGGAAAGCCTGCTGGTCCGGGCGCGGCGCATGGTCCGCACCCGTCTCAACTCCCTGATCCGTCAGAAGGACGGCGACGAGAAATGACACTCAAAGAGTTCAAGCGCTTCGCCGACCTCTACGGCGGCGACATCGACCGCTGGCCCGCGACGGACGGCGTCGATGCCCTGACCCTTCTCGAAAATTCCGCCGAGGCGCGGGCCATCCTGGCCGACGCCGCGACGCTGGACGCCCTGCTCGACCGCGCTGCCCCGACGATGACCGAGGACAGCGTGCAGCGGGTGCTGAACGGCATCGCCGCAAGGCTGGACGCGCCGGTGGAGCCGGCCCCCGCCCCCTGGACCCTGGCGGCCCCGCCCATGCGCTTCTGGCCGACCGCGGGATTCCTCGCGGCCATGGGGATGGCGGGTTTCCTCGCCGCCGTCCAAGGTGTCCTGCCGGTGCGGAACGCCCAGGCGAACGGTTATGCGGAGGTCGTGGTGAACAGCAGCTATCTGGGGGCGATCCGATGAGCCGGCCCACCGGTGGTCCCGCCGCCCTCCACCCGTCAGCCCGCCATCCGGGGACGGGAAGCCCCGCCCCGCGCCGCTGGCCCTGGTATCTGCTGGTCGGCTCGCTCGCCGTGAACATGCTGCTGGGCGGCATCCTGGCCGCGCAGGCGCTGCATCTCCTGCCCCCGCCCCCACCGCCCGATCCCGGCCAGGGAATCGCGCGCCTCGTCGAACGGGCGGAGCGGGAGCTGTCTCCGACCGACGCGGCGATTCTGAGGCGCGGCTACGAGGCGGAGCGCACGGCGGTCGACCGCATGCATGAGAACATGGAGTCCATGCGCCGCCAGCTTCGCGACAGCATGCAAGCCCCCATCTTCGATCCGGAAGGCCTGCGGCGCGCCCTCGAACAGGCCCACGCGACCGAGGCCGAACTGCGCAGCCGTCTGGACAGCCGCGCGATCGAGGTGCTCAGCCAACTGTCGCCCGAGGGGCGCCGCAAGCTGCTGGAGATGGGCCCGCCGCGCTGACGGCGGTCAGGCGGTGCCGCCGTCTGCCAGCCGGGCGGCGGCGTTCGCGGCGCCCATGGCGAGCGCCGCCTCGCGGGCGGTCAGGCCGCGGGCGTCCCGCAAGCCGGGATCGGCGCCGCGGGCCAGCAGAACGTCCATCATCGCGACGCGGTCGAACATGGCGGCGGTCATCAGCGCCGTCCGCCCGTCCGGCCCGCAGCCGTCCACCGCGGCGCCCTCCTCCAGCAGAACGCGCAGCACCGCCTCATCCCCCTTGAAGGCGGCGGCGGCCAGCGGCGTCTGCCCGCGGTCGTTCGCCAGTTCCGGATCGGCGCCATGGCGCATCAGGTTGCGGGCCAGCTCGGCATGGCCGTGGTAGCTCGCCAGCATCAGCAGGCTGTCGCCCTTGTCGTTGCGCAGGTTGGGCGGCAGGCCCATCTCCAGCAACTCGGTCAGCTCGCCGGTGCCGCCGGACCGCGCCCAGTGGAACAGCTTCCCGGCGAAGGCGATGGTGTCCTCATCGAGGTCCCTGCCCGGCTCCCGTTGCGGCTCCCCCTGCGCTCCCATGGCGGCGCTCCCCCCGGTCAAGGTTTCGGCTCAAACCGGGGAAACAGCCGCCGCAGCACTTTGTTGCGCCATCTCGTCGCGCGCCTCCGCCAGCAGCCAGCCGCGGAAGGCGGCAACGGCGGGGCGGTCCTGCATCCCCTCCGGGCAGACGAACCAATAGCTGCCGGACGACGCCTCGATCTCCGGGAAGGGCAGGACGAGGCGGCCCGCCGCCACGTCCTCGGCGCACAGCATGCGGTCGGCGACGGTGGCGCCCATCCCGGCGGCGGCGGCCTGCATCGCCGGATCCATGGCGTCGAACACCGCGCCCTGGCGAAGCGCCTCGAAGAAGGGCAGCCCCGCCGCGGCCAGCCAGGCCCGCCAGTCCTGCCCCTCCGAACAGCCGTGCAGCAGCGGGATGGCGCCGAGGTCCATCGGGACCCGCAACCGCTCCGCCAGGACCGGCGGACAGACGACGGTCAGCCGCTCCGGCAGCACCTCCACCGCGGAGAAACCGGCCGGCACCTCCCGGCAATAGGTGATGGCGGCGTCGAACTCCTGCGGATCGAACTCCAGCCCGCTGCTCCAGGCGACGGTCACCCGCACCTGCACGTCGGGGTGCCGCGCCTGGAAGCGGACCAGCCGCGGCATCAGCCAGCGGATGCCAAAGGAGAAGGCCACCTTGATCCGCAGGTCCCGCCCCCGCGCCGCCAGCCGCGCCGCCGTCCCGGCGATGCGGTCGAAGGACTCCGACAGCACGGGCAGCAGGGCGCGCCCGTCGTCGGTCAGCTCGACCCGGCGGGTCAGCCGCCGGAACAGCGGCACGCCCAGCCACTCCTCCAGCCCCATGATCTGCCGGCTGACCGCGCCCTGGGTCACGCACAGCTCGTCCGCCGCCTTGGAGAAGCTCTCGTGGCGGGCCGCCGCCTCGAAGGCGCGCAGGGCGTGAAGGGGCGGCAGGGCACGCCGCATGGGACGCTCCATGGATGACTCTCGCTCATCCATCTTATGAGAAAGCATGGTTTGTCGTCCACGCACCGACGCGCGATTTTCCGGCTTCGAGGAATGACCGACCGGCGGGAGGGCCGCATGACGAGTATGAGCGGAACGCACGACAAGCGGAGCGGCGGTGCGACCGCCGGCCCCACCGCCCTCTCCTGGCTCGCCCGCCTGAACGGCTGGCGGGAGCGGCGGGCGCTGCGCCGCGCTCTGGCCCGGATGGACGCGCATCTCTGGGCCGACCTCGGCTTCGACGAGGCGGCGGCGCGCGAGGAGATGGACAAGCCGTTCTGGAGGCGGTGATCCCCGCCTAAGCCTTCGGCTGGCTATTCCATCGGCTGGCTATTCCATCGGCTGATCGAGCGGGCGCCCCATCGCCCCACCCGCCGCCGCCCCCAGGGCGCAGCCCAGCGCCGCGGCCGGGCCGGTCGCCGGCAAGGCGGCCCCGCCGGTCGCCGCACCCGCCGCAACGGCGCCCGTCGCCCCCACCGCCCCGCCGGCCAGACAGCCGAGCGTCAGCCCCGCCACCGTGTGCCGGTTCTGGTACAGCAGGGCGCCGCCCAGGATGATCGCGCGCTCCGCCCCGTCGCGCAGCCCGTCCGTCCTGTCGGACAGCCAGCCGCGCCATTCGGATGTGGGCGATGCGGCCTGGGCCGCCGGCGCGGCCATGAGCGCGAGCGTGGCGAAACACGCCGCGGCGAGGGATCGGCCCGTCCTGTGTCGCATGGGATGCTCCTTTTCCGGGTCGTCAGGATACGCCATCGCGGCCGGAACGCCGTCCCGAAAGGAGGGATGAACGACCGCCGACCGGGCTACCCCCTTCGCGTTGGGCCTGTAGTAGATACTTACTGCCAAGCCAACAATCAGCATCGCTAACATTCATGCTGGAGCCACCAACCGGAACGGAGCCAGCCCCCATGGCCAAGGCCATCCACATGATGATCCGGGTCCTCGACGAGGAGCGGTCGCGGGACTTCTACGCCCGCGCGTTCGGCCTGGAATGCGCCGACCGCTACGCCTTCGACGGCTTCACCCTGGTCTATCTGCGCAACGCCGAAAACGACTTCGAGATCGAGCTGACCATCAACCACGGGCGCACCGAACCCTACGCCCACGGCGACGGCTACGGCCATCTGGCCGTCTGCGTCGAGGATCTGGACGGGGAACACCGGCGCTTCACCGCGCTCGGCTACGGCCCCAACCCGATCAAGGAATTCGCGCGGGACGGCGCGCTGATGGCCCGCTTCTTCTTCGTCCAGGACCCCGACGGCTACAAGATCGAGGTCCTCCAGCGCCACGGCCGCTACCGCTGACACAGGCGCGGCCCCTCGAAGCAAAAATCATAATCGGTCTTGGGAGGAAGCGATGCGTTCTCCGACGAGCACAACAGCAAAATCCGACCCGAATCACACCATGCACCGGCGCGCCTTCCTGGCGGCCTCGGCCACCGCCGCCGCGGCGACGGCCATTCTGGTGTCGGGCGGGGCGATCCTCTGCCCGCGCGAGGCCTGGGGCTATGAGACCAAGGCGCTGGCGCCCGACACCATGCGCTCGCTGATCCGCGTGTCGCGGGACATCTACCCGCACGACCGGCTGGCCGACCGCTTCTACGCCGTCGCCATGAAGGCGCAGGACGAGAAGGCGGCCGCCGACGCGGCCCTGAAGGAGCTGTACGAATCCGGCATGGCGAAGCTCGACCGGCTGGCCAAGGCCAAGCACGACGCGCCCTACGCGGAGGTCGGCTGGGAGGCCGACCGGGTCCGCCTGCTGCACGAGATCGAGGCCGACCCCTTCTTCCAGACGGTGCGCGGCGGGCTGGTGACCGGGATCTACAACAACCAGGAGGTCTGGCCGCTCTTCGGCTACGAGGGCGAGAGCGCGGCCAAGGGCGGCTACATCGACCGCGGATTCAACGACATCGAGTGGCTCTGACCACCGTTTCAGGAAGGATGTTTCAGCCATGGCAGCGAAATTCGACCTGAACGACGACAGCGTCGTGGTGATCGTGGGGTCCGGGGCCGGGGGCGGCACGCTGGGCACCCAACTGGCGCTGAAGGGAATCAAGACGGTGATCCTCGAAGCCGGCGGGCGCCACAACATGGAGGATTTCCAGAACGACGAATGGGCCAGCTTCGCCCAGATCTCCTGGCTCGACCCGCGCACCACCTCGGGAAGCTGGCGGGTGTCGCGCGACTTCCCCGGCCTGCCGGCCTGGATCGTCAAGGCGGTCGGCGGCTCCACCGTGCACTGGGCGGGTGCGGCGCTGCGCTTCCAGCCGCACGAATTCAAGACGCGCACCGCCTACGGCGAGGTCGCCGGCGCCAACCTGCTGGACTGGCCGATCACGCTGGAGGAACTGGAGCCCTGGTACGCCAAGGCGGAGGACCGCATGGGCGTCACCCGCACCAACGGCATCCCCGGCCTGCCCGGCAACAACAACTTCAAGGTCCTGAAGGCCGGCGCCGACAAGATGGGCTACAAGGAGTGCCACACCGGCAACATGGCCATCAACTCGGAGCCCCGCGACGGGCGCGGGGGCTGCCAGCAGATCGGCTTCTGCTTCCAGGGCTGCAAGTCCGGGGCGAAATGGTCGACCCTGATCGCCGAGATCCCCAAGGGCGAGGAGACCGGCAAGCTGGAGGTCCGCGCCAACGCCCAGGTGCTGAAGATCGAGCATGACGCCAAGGGCAAGGTGACCGGCGTCGTGTACGCCGACAAGGATGGGGCGATCCAGCGCCAGAAGGCCCGCATCGTCGCGGTGGCCGGCAACTCCATCGAAAGCCCCCGCCTGCTCCTGAACTCCGCGTCCTCGATGTTCCCGGACGGTCTCGCCAACTCCTCGGGCCAGGTGGGGCGGAACTACATGCGGCACATGACCGGCTCGGTCTACGGCGTGTTCGAAAAGCCGGTGCGCATGTACCGCGGCACGACCATGGCCGGCGTCATCCGCGACGAGGCCAAGAACAAGCCCGACCGCGGCTTCGTCGGCGGCTACGAGATCGAGACCCTGTCGCTTGGCCTGCCCTTCATGGCGGCCTTCCTCGACCCCGGCGCCTGGGGGCGGGAGTTCACCTCGGCGCTCGACAGCTACGACCACATGGCCGGCATGTGGCTGGTCGGCGAGGACATGCCGCAGGAGAGCAACCGCATCACGCTGCACGCCGACAAGAAGGACAAGTACGGGATGCCCGTCCCGAACGTCCATTTCGACGACCATCCCAACGACGTCGCCATGCGCCAGCACGCCTATCGGCAGGGCATGGCGCTGTATGAATCAGTGGGGGCGACCCGCAGCTTCCCGACGCCGCCCTACCCGTCCACCCACAATCTGGGCACCAACCGGATGAGCGAGAAGGCGCGCGACGGCGTGGTGAACAAGTGGGGCCAGACCCACGACGTGGCGAACCTGTTCGTCTCCGACGGCTCGCAGTTCACCACCGGCGGCGCCGAGAACCCGACCCTGACCATCGTCGCGCTGGCGCTGCGGCAGGCCGACTACATCGCCGGCCAAATGGCCATGAACGCGATCTGATCGTTTTCTGTTCTGCCCTGTCCCATTATTCGGGACGCCGCGCGGTTTACAGCCCCTCTCTTCCGGACGGAGGAGGGGGGCCCTCTTTTGCGCTCAGGCCGTCTCGCGTTCCTTTTCCGGGGCGGTGAAGGCGGCCGGAATGCCCGCCGGAAGGACGGCGGCGGCCACCGCGGCGAAATCGGTGCGCGCCTCCCGCTCCAGTTCCTCCACGCAGGGGCGGTGGCCTTTCACCTCCTGGGCGTAGGTCAGGCAGGCGCAACGGAGCAGACCGGCGAAATTCCGCCGCTCCACCCCGCGGGCCAAGACTTCATCGTGCAACTTTGACAAGAAACGGCCCAGCGAGACGCCCTGCATCGCCGCGATTTCCTCCAGCGCGTCCCAGAAGGCCGCTTCCAGACAGACGCTCGTCGAATGACCGCTGAGGCGGACCCGCCGGGTTACCATGCGGAAGCGCTCCGGGTCCTGACCGGCAAAAATTCGGCACATCCCTCGTCTCCTTCCAAACTTCCCCGACTCCTTGAATGCACTATGAACGGAAAATCCGTCATGCGCATTAATTTCCGAATGACGCAACCCGCCCAGGTCGAGTGAAGAGAGGGGAACATCATCAAATCCGCGCGCATCGAAAAGCACCGGAGACGCGCAGTTTTCCCCGGATACCACCCCCGCCCGCTGAAATATGCGCTTACCCCAGCCAACCCGCCGCAAAAGAACTAGCGTTGAGAAATTGGGGAACCGTTTCCACAGCGCATTTCTGTCACGGAACCCACCCCTGCCGACCCCGTTATTGGTTTCCGGTTTTCGACGCCATTCCGCTGCGCCGCAAAAATCCACTGTATTCGTGGCGAATTCCCGGCGGTAACCCGACGATACGTCATTGAAGAGAGGATGGAAACATGAGTTGGGCCGGCCAACACCAGTTCCCAATCGGCAGAAACCGAAAAAGAACACGTCCGACCGCCGACTCTCCACACTCAGAGATCACCGTCCCACCCTCACAGACCCTGATCTGCTTTTCGCACCTGCGCTGGAGCTTCGTTTATCAGCGCCCACAACATCTTATGTCGCGATTCGCGCGCGACCACCGCGTGCTGTTCGTCGAGGAGCCGATCCACAACGACACGCCCGAGCCCTGGCTGGACGTGCGCGAGGACGAGGGCGTCCTTATCCTGGTGCCCCGCCTGCCCGCCGGCCTGGACGGCGAGGCGGCCGTGACCGCCCAGCGCCAGCTGCTCGACCGCTATCTGGCCGAGGAGGGGGTGAGCGACCCGATCCTCTGGTACTACACGCCGATGAGCCTCGGCGTGTCCGGCCATCTGCGCGGGGCGCTGGTGGTCTATGACTGCATGGACGAGTTGTCGGCCTTCCACGGCGCGCCACCGGAGCTGGTCGAGCGCGAACGGCAGCTGATGGCGCGGGCCGACGTGGTGTTCACCGGCGGCGTCAGCCTCTACGAGGCCAAGCGCGGCCTGCACCCCAACGCCCACGCCTTCCCCAGCAGCGTGGACGTCGCCCATTTCGCCGCCGCCCGCGGCATCGCGGAGGAGCCCGCCGATCAGGCGGCCATCCCGCACCCGCGGCTCGGCTTCTACGGCGTCATCGACGAGCGGCTGGACATCGCCCTGCTGGACGCCGCGGCCACGGCCCGGCCCGACTGGCAGTTCGTCCTGGTCGGCCCGGTGGTGAAGATCGACCCGGCCGACCTGCCCCGCCGCCCGAACATCCACTATCTCGGCCCGAAGAGCTACGACGACCTGCCGCAGTATCTGGCGGGCTGGGACGTCGCCCTGATGCCCTTCGCGCGCAACGAGTCCACCCGCTTCATCAGCCCGACCAAGACGCCGGAGTATCTGGCCGCCGGGCGCCCGGTCGTCTCCACCTCGATCACCGACGTGGTCCGCGGCTATGGCGACAGCGGCGTCGTGCGCATCGCCGACGCGCCGGAGGATTTCGTCGCCGCCGTCGCGGCCGCCCTGGCCGACGCCGCCGACCCGGAGCGACTGCGCGCCACCGCCGACCACGTCCTGCGCGACATGTCCTGGGACAAGACGCAGGGCCGCATGAAGACGCTGATGGAGCAGGCCCGCCAGCGCGGACGCGCCGCGCCGCCGGCCCACCGCCCGGCGCCGGCCATCCACCAGCCGGCCATTCATCCGGCCCCCCATCCGACCCCCCATCCGACCAGGCACGTCAACGGACGCGCCGCCGGCCGCCGTTCCGGCTTCGACTATCTGATCGTCGGGGCGGGCTTCGCCGGCAGCGTGCTGGCGGAACGTCTGGCGGCGGGGCTGAACAAGCGCGTGCTGCTGATCGACCGGCGCCCGCACATCGGCGGCAACGCCTACGATCACTACGACGACGCGGGCGTGCTGATCCACCGCTACGGCCCGCACATCTTCCACACCAACGCCAAGCCGGTCGCCGACTATCTGTCGCGTTTCACCAAGTGGCGGCCCTACGAACACCGTGTCCTGGCGCGGGTGGACGAGCGGCTCGTCCCCATCCCGATCAACCGGACGACGGTCAACCAACTGTACGGGCTGGACCTCGACGAGGCCGGAGTCGCCGCCTTCCTGAAGAGCCGGTCGGAACCGGTGGCCGACGTCCGCACGTCGGAGGACGTGGTGGTCGGCGCGGTCGGGCGGGAGCTGTACGAAAAGTTCTTCCGCGGCTACACCCGCAAGCAGTGGGGCCTCGACCCGTCGCAGCTCGACAAGGCAGTCACCGCCCGCGTGCCGACACGGACCAACGACGACGACCGCTATTTCGGCGACAGCTTCCAGGCGATGCCGCTGAACGGCTACACGCGGATGTTCGAAAGCATGCTCGACCACCCGAACATCAAGGTGATGCTGAACACCGATTTCGACGATGTCCGGGACGAGATCGCCTATGACCGCATCGTCTTCACCGGCCCGATCGACGAGTATTTCGGCCACCGCTTCGGCAAGCTGCCCTACCGCTCCCTGACCTTCCGGCACGAGACGGTCGATCAAGAGTGGTTCCAGCCCGTCGCCGTGGTGAACGAACCGTCGGAGGCGGTGCCCTACACCCGCGTCACCGAGTACAAGCATCTGACCGGGCAAAGCCACCCGAAGACCAGCATCACCTACGAGTACCCGTCCGCGCAGGGCGATCCCTATTACCCGATCCCCCGCCCGGAGAATCAGGAGCTGTTCCGCAAGTACCAGGCGCTGGCCGACAACACGCCGGACGTGATCTTCCTGGGCCGGCTCGGCACCTACCGCTACTACAACATGGATCAGGTGGTGGCGCAGGCTCTGGCGGTCTACGCCCGCCTGGAGAAGGAGGAGCATCAGAGCCGCGGCCTCGCCGCCGCCGCGCGCGCCTTCGGCTCGCTGGGCGCGGAGCGGGAGGTGCGGGTCGCGGGGATGGGGGACTAGGAGGAGCGCGCGCCCCCTTGCCCCCACCCTTCCCATGCTCCGCATGGGCCCCTTCCCTCCCCCGCTGCGCAGGGGAGGGAGCTTAATCCCCTCCCCCGCCCAGCGGGGGAGGGTTAGGGAGGGGGCAATGCCTCCCCAACTCCCCGCCCTCTACACAGAGCACCCCCATGCACACCCCCACCCTGTTCGACAGCGTCTTCCTCGGCGGCTTCGAATGCTCGACGCACCGGCGGCATGACGGGCGCCGGTTGGACCTGATCGCGGCGACCGGCCACGACCGGCTGGCCCCCGAGGACTATCGGCGCATGGCCGCCCACGGCCTGCGCACCGTGCGCGACGGCGTGCGCTGGCACCTGATCGAGACCACGCCGGGCCGGTACGACTGGTCCAGCCTGCTGCCCATGGTCCGCGCGGCGCGCGAATCCGGGGTCCAGGTGATCTGGGACCTCTGCCATTACGGCTGGCCGGACGACATCGACATCTGGCGCCCCGCCTTCGTGGAGCGCTTCGCCCGTTTCGCCGGAGCCACAGCAGCCCTGCTCCGCGACGAGGGCGTGGCGGCGCCCGCCTACTGCCCGGTCAACGAGATCTCCTACTGGGCCTGGGCCGGCGGCGACATGAAGCGCTTCAACCCGATGGCCGAGCGCCGCGGGGCCGAACTCAAGCACCAGCTCGTCCGCGCCAGCATCGCGGCCATCGACGCGATCCGCGCCGCCGACCCGGGCGCCCGCATCGTCCAGGTCGATCCGGTGATCAACGTGCTGCCCCGCCCCGACCGCAAGGGCGACGCCGCCGCCGCGGAGGAGGCCCGGCTGGCCCAGTACGAGGCGTGGGACATGATCGGCGGCCACGCCTGGCCGGGGCTGGGCGGCAAGCCGGAGTATCTGGACGTGATCGGGGTCAACTACTACTCCGACAACCAGTGGTTCCTGAAGGGCGGCACCATCGGACGGGACGACCCGCGCTACCGCCCCTTCGCCGACATCCTGGCGGAGGTGCACCGGCGCTACGGCCGCCCGGTCCTGGTGGCCGAGACGGGGGCCGAGGGCGACGCCCGCGTGCCCTGGCTCGACTATGTGACGGAGCAGGTGGGGACCGCCCTGCGCGCCGATGTGCCGGTGGAGGGCGTCTGCCTCTACCCGATCCTCGACTATCCGGGCTGGGCCAACGACCGCCATTGCGAGACCGGCCTCTACGGCCTGTGCGACGAGGACGGCGGGCGTTGCCTCCATCAACCGCTGGCCGCCGCGCTGGAGCGCGCGCAGGCCCGCATCGGCGCGCTGCTCGGCGAGCCGCAATTCCAGGCGGCTCAATGAGCGGTTCCAGCACGGACACCATCCCGGACCGCCCCGGCCGCTTCCTGATGCGCTACATCCGGCGGCGGCCCTGGTCCTTCGGCGGGCTGTTCTCGGTGATCGTGGCGGCGGCGGGCTGCGCCGTCGCCGTGCAGTACGGGATGAAGCTGCTGATCGACGCCATGGCCTCCCCCGACCGGGCGGCGGCGGACGTCTGGACGCCGCTCGGCCTGTTCCTCGGCTTCATCGCGGCGGAGAACGTGCTGTGGCGGCTGGGCGGCTGGCTCGGCTGCCGGACGGTGCTGGCGACCGGCGTGGACATGCGGCTGGACCTGTTCCGGCACCTGACCGGCCATTCGATGCGCTACTTCTCGGAGCATCTGGCCGGCTCGCTCGGCAACCGCATCGCCGCCACCGAGAACGCGGCCACCACGATCTTCCGCACCCTGACCTGGAGCATCGTCCCGCCGGTCACCGACTTCCTGGGGGCGGTCCTGGTGCTGCTGACCATCCATTGGGGCATGGCGGCGGCGCTCGTGATGTTCGCCCTGGTGGTCGCCGTCGCCATCGTCGGGCTGGGGCTGCGCGGGCGGACCGTGCACCACGCCTTCGCCGAACAGTCCGCCCGCACCAACGGCGAGCTGGTCGACGTGGTGTCCAACGTCTGGACGGTGAAGGCCTTTTCCGCCCGCGGGCGGGAGCGCGAGCGCCTGCGGCAGGCCTTCACGGTCGAGGCCGGGGCGCACCGCCGGAGCTGGATGCATCTGGAGAAGACCCGCGTCGTCCATGACATCTGCCTGTGGGTGATGGCCGGGTCGATGCTGCTGTGGGCGCTGCTGCTGTGGCGGGACGGCACGATCACCACCGGCGACGTGGTGATCGTCAGCGCGCTCACCTTCCGCATCCTGCACGGCTCCCGCGACCTCGCCTTCGCGCTGGTCACCGCCACCCAGCAGGTCAGCGCCATCGACGAGAGTCTGCGGGTGATCGCCCGCCCCCACGACGTGCTCGACCCCGTGCCGGCCCAGCCCGCCACGCCCGGCGGCGGCGCCATCGCGTTCGAGCGGGTGTCCTACCGCTATCCCGAAGGGCGCCGGGTCCTGGAGGATTTCAGCCTGACCATCCCGGCCGGGCAGAAGGTCGGTCTGGTCGGGCCGTCAGGGGCCGGCAAGTCCACCATCATCAGCCTGATCCAGCGGCTGGACGACGTGCAGCGCGGCGACATCCTCATCGACGGCCAGCCGCTGACCGCGCTCGCCCAGGACGACCTGCGCGCCAAGATCGCCGTGGTGCCCCAGGACATCGCGCTGTTCCACCGCCCGATCCTGGAGAACATCCGCTACGGCCGCCCCGACGCCAGCGACGAGGAGGTGTTCGAGGCGGCCCGCCACGCCTTCTGCGACGGTTTCATCCGCCAGTTGCCGGAGGGCTACGGCACGCTGGTCGGCGAACGCGGCGTGCGGCTGTCGGGCGGGCAGCGGCAGCGGCTGGGCATCGCCCGCGCCTTCCTGAAGAACGCCCCGATCCTGATCCTCGACGAGGCGACCTCCGCCCTCGACACCCAGTCGGAGCAGGAGATCCAGACGGCGCTGGCCGATCTGGCCCAGGGACGGACGGTGGTCGCGGTGGCCCACCGCCTGTCCACCGTGTCGGCCTTCGACCGCGTGCTGGTTCTGATGGATGGCCGCATCGCCGAGGACGGCCATCCCACCGAGTTGCGGCGACGCGGCGGCCTCTTCAACTCCTTGTGGCAACTCCAGGCGCAGGGCTTCGCGGCGGAATAACCGGAGCACGTCCGGCGGCCTCCGCACCGTGGCGCGGAGGTCGCATCGGCCGGAACGTTTAAGGGAAACAGCCCTTCGGCGGGCTATCTTTCCGGGCGTCGTGTGTTAAGACACCAGACGCAACTTCGCTTCGGCCCGAAAGCTCGATGAAAGCCACGACCGACGATAGCACCGTTGAAATTCAAACCCTTTTTCCGTGCAAAAGCCACGGAGCCGGCCCATGACGGAACTGCCGGTGATTGGCGGCCCGGTGATTGGCGGCCGGACGATCGGGGGCGACCTGGATTTCCTGTCCGGCGGTGGCGAGATGGGGGAGCGGATGCGTTCCCACGACTGGGCGTCGACGGCGCTCGGCCCGCCGGAAAGCTGGCCGCAGAGCCTGCGCACCATCGTCGGCGTCGTCCTCTCCTCCCGGCAGGCGATGTTCGTGGCCTGGGGGCCGGAGCTGTCCTTCCTCTACAACGACGGCTACACGCCGATCTTCGGGGCCAAGCACCCGGAGGCGCTGGGCCGCCCCTTCGCCGAGGTGTGGTGGGACATCTGGCCCCAGATCAAGCCGCTGGTCGACCGCACGCTGGCCGGCGAGGCCTCCTGGTACGAGGATCTTCTGATCCCGATGGAGCGCCGGGGGTTCCGCGAGGACGCCTGGTTCACCTTCTCCTACACCCCGGTGCGGGGCGAGGACGGGCGCATTCCGGGCATGTTCTGCGCCGCCATCGAGACGACCTCGCAGGTGCTCGCCGCCCGGCGCGCCGACTTCCACCTGAAGCTGGAGGCCAGGCTGCGCCAGCTCTCCGATCCCTTCGCGGTGGCCGCGGCGGCGGAAGAGGCCCTGGGCCGTCATCTGGGCGCCAGCCGCGTCGGTTACGGCGTGATGGACGAGACCGCGCGCTTCTTCACGACGGAGCGGAACTGGACCGACGGCAGCGTCGAACATCAGGCCGGCACCCATGACCTGCTGAGCTTCGGGCCGGAGCTTCTGGACACGCTGCGCAGCGGCGGGACGCTCACCATCCATGACACCGCGGCGGACCCGCGCTTCGCCACGCCGGACCGGCAGGCCGCCTTCGCGGCGATGAACATCGCCTCCGCCGTCACGGCCAGCCTGGTGAAGAACGGGCGGATGGTCGCCGCCCTCTACGTCCACGACGGGAAGCCCCGGCGCTGGCATCCGGACGAGGTCCGGCTGGTGGAGGAGGTGGCGGAGCGCACATGGTCCGCCCTGGAGCGTGCCCGGGCTGAGGAATCGCTGCACCGCGCCAACGCCCGGCTGGCCGCGGAGGGGGAGCAGATGCGCAATCTCTTTCGGCAGTCGCCCAACTTCATGTGCGTGCTGCGCGGCCCGGACCATGTGTTCGAACTGGCCAACGACTCCTACCGCCAGCTGGTCGGCGACCGCGCCCTGATCGGCAAGATGGTGCACGAGGCCATGCCGGAGGTCGCCGGCCAGGGCTTCTTCGAGCTGCTGGGCCGCGTCTACGACAGCGGGGAGCCCTTCGTCGGGCACGCCCTGCCGGTGCGGGTCGTCCGCCAGCCCGGCGCGCCGGTGCAGGAACGCTTCATCACCTTCATCTACCAGCCGATCAAGGACGCCGACGGGCGGGTGACCGGGATATTCTGCGAAGGCAGCGACGTCACCGAGGCCAAGCGGGCCGAGGACGCGCTGCGCGACCTGAACGCCACGCTGGAGCAGCGCGTCGCCGAACGCACCGCCGACCGCGACCGCATCTGGCGCCTGTCCACCGACGTCATGCTGGTGGCGCGCTTCGACGGCTCCATCAGCGCCGTCAATCCGGCCTGGACCAGTCTGCTGGGCTGGTCGGAGGAGGAGCTGGCGGCGCACAGCTTCTTCGACTTCGTGCACCCGGACGATCTGGAGCGCACGCGGGCCGAGGCGGCGCGGCTGGGCGCGGGGCACACCACGCCGCGCTTCGAGAACCGCTACCGCCACAAGGACGGGCGCTATCTCTGGCTGTCCTGGGTCGCCGTGCCGGACGACCGCTTCATCCACGCCGTTGGCCGCGACATCACCGCCCAGAAGGAGGCGGACGCCGCCCTGCGGCAGACCGAGGAGCAGCTTCGCCAGGCCCAGAAGATGGAGGCGGTCGGCCAGTTGACCGGCGGCGTGGCGCACGACTTCAACAACCTGCTCCAGGCGCTGGAAGGCTGCCTCTCGATGATCGGGCGCCGCACGGAGGAGCCGCAGGTCCACGCCCTGCTCGACGCCGGGCAGCAGGCGGTGGGGCGCGGGGCGAAGCTGGTGCAGCAGCTCATGGCCTTCGCCCGGCGCGACAGCCTGCGCCCCGAATCCATCGGCGTGCGCGACCGGGTGGTCGCCATGTCGGCGCTGCTGGAACGGGCGCTGCGCGCCGACATCGCGCTGGACCTGCGCCTCGGCGACGATCTCTGGCCCGTCGAGGTGGACCCGACCCAGTTCGAGCTGGCGGTCATCAACCTCGCCGTCAACGCGCGCGACGCCATGCCGGCCGGCGGGCGGCTGACGGTCGAGGCGGTCAACACGCTGTTTCCTCCGGGCGATCCGCGGGGTGTGGAGGGCGAGTTCCTGCGCCTGTCGGTGTCGGACACCGGCTGCGGCATGCCCGCCGCGGTGGCCGCCCGCGCCTTCGAGCCCTTCTTCACGACCAAGGACCTCGGCAAGGGGACCGGGCTGGGGCTGGCCCAGGTCTACGGCCTCGCCCGGCAGGCCGGCGGCACCGCCTGGATCGACAGCGCGCCGGACCAGGGCACGACGGTGCATCTTCTGCTCCGCCGTTCCGGCGTGGCTCCGGCGGAGGAGCCCGCCCCTCCCGCGGCCTGCGCGCCGCCGCCGGGCGGCGCGCGGCGCCACGGCAGGGTGCTGGTGGTGGAGGACGACCCCATCGTCGCCATGACCGTCAGCACGGCGCTGGAGGACGCCGGGTTCGCCGTGCTGTCCGCCGCCAACGCCGAGGAGGCGCTGCCCCATTTGTCGGACGACGGGGTCGACGTGCTGCTGAGCGACGTGGTGATGCCCGGCGGGATGAGCGGCATCGATCTGGCCCGCGAGGCCCGCGCGCGGCGGCCCGGCCTGCCGGTCATCCTGGCGACCGGCTACAGCGAGGACATCGCCCGCGCCACCGGCATCCCGGTGCTGGCGAAGCCCTACCGGATCGACGATCTGGTCGGGCGGATCGACGCGATCCTGATGGGCGAAGTCGGGGAGTAAGGAGGCCGGGGAGTAAAGAGGTCGGGGAACAAAAAAGGCGGAGCCCCTCGAGGGGCTCCGCCTTGGCCGGCCGCGAAGCGGTCCTCAGATGTGGTCGGAGGACAGGATGGCCTCGGCGTCGCCGCCGGTGCCGCGGCCCGGCAGGACCGCGTTCAGGACCACGCCCATCAGCGCCGACAGCGCCATCGAGGAGACGACGAAGCCGCCGTCGCCGAACTTCAGCGACGCCCCGCCGATGCCGATCACCAGGATGGTCGAGGAGATCAGCAGGTTGCGCTTGTCGCCCAGATCCACCTTGCCCTCGATCAGCGTGCGGATGCCCGAGGAGGCGATGACGCCGAACAGGGCGATGGACACGCCGCCCATCACCGCCGTGGGGATGCTCGACAGGAAGGCCGACAGCTTGCCCACGAAGCCGAGGATGATGGCGAGCGTCGCCGCCCCGCCGATCACCCACACGCTGAACACGCGGGTCACGGCCAGCACGCCGATGTTCTCGCCATAGGTCGTCGCCGGGGGACCGCCCAGCGCGCCCGCCACCATGGTCGCCACGCCGTCGCCGAACACCGAGCGGTGCAGGCCCGGATCGGCGATGAAGTTGCGGCCAACGACTCGGCTCAGCACGATCTGCCCGCCGATGTGCTCGGCGATGGTGACCAGCGCCACCGGCGCCACCAGCAGGATCATCGCCCAGGCCGAGACGCCCTCCTTCATGCCGGAGAACAGCAGGTGGAAGTCGGGCATCCGCAGGAAGGGCGCGGCGGCGACCGGTCCGAAGTCCACCATGCCGAAGACCACGCCCAGCGCATAGCCGGTCAGGATGCCCAGCAGGATCGGCACCACCGTGAAGAAGCCGCGCAGCACGATGGAGTAGAGGAAGATGCTGCCCAGCGTCGCCAGCGCCAGCAGGAAATGCGGCAGGCTGTACTCGCCGCCGCCCGCGGTGTTCTGCGCCATGCCCACGGCGACCGAGGCGAGGCCGAGGCCGATCACCACGATCACCGGCCCGACGACGATGGGCGGCAGGATGGCCAGCAGCCAGCGCACGCCGAAGGCGCGGATCAGCAGGGCGACCGCCACATAGACCGCCCCCGCCGCGCAGGCCCCGACCAGCGCGCCGCCGGTGCCGCCGATCTGGGTGGCGGCGACGATCGGGCCGATGAAGGCGAAGGAGGAGCCCAGATAGGCGGGCAGCCGCCATTTGGTGAAGGCCAGATAGATCAGGGTGCCAAGGCCGCTGGTGACGAGCGCCACCGACGGGTCGAGGCCGGTGAGGATCGGCACCAGCACGTTGGCGCCGAACATGGCGAAGAGGTGCTGGAGGCTGAGCAGGAGGAAGGTGGCCGGGGGCGGACGGTCGTGGACGTCCAGCACCCGGTCGCGCGGGGCTGTCATGAACTGCGGTTCCCGTATCGGTGGTTGCGCGGCAAGGGTTACTCCGCGGCGGCCTGCCCGGTCAAACGCCACCATGCGGAATTTTTCGGCAGCGGACTCCCACCGAGGCCGGCGGCATCGTCATAGGCGTAAAATCATTCATTCGTTGCCTTGCCATAGGCCATTCGTTAGTATGATGTTTAATAAAAATTCCCGTTATTGGACATGAAGCTGCGTTTCCGCACGCGATGCGGGATTGAGCCCTTGCTTTTAGAGTGAATGAACGCATGGCCGACGAACTGTTTGCACAACTTACAGACACCCTTTCGTCGGCGAAGACGGTGGAGGAGCTGACCCGGCCCCTGCTGTCGCTTCTGGAACTGGTGACGGAACTGGAGGCCACCTACCTCACCCGGATCGAGCTGGAGCACGGCATCCAGCGCATTCTCTTCTCCTGCAACACCAAGACCCTGAACATTCCCGAAGGGCTGGCCGTCCCGTGGGAGGGCACGCTGTGCAAGCGGGCGCTCGACGAGGGGAAGCTCTACACCGACGACGTGCCCAGCTGCTGGGGCGATTCCGAGGCGGCGGCGGCGCTGGGCATCCGCACCTATGTCAGCACGCCCGTCCATCTCGACGACGGCAGCCTGTTCGGCACGCTCTGCGCCGCCAGTTCGGACCGCAAGCCCCTGACGCCGAAGGGCGAGCAGGTGCTGCGCCTGTTCGCCTCGCTGATCGCCCTTCATGTCCAGCGCGAACAGCTCCTCAACCAGTTCCGGGACCTGAACGCGGCGCTGGAATCCTACTCCTACACCGACGCTCTGACCGGCCTGCCGAACCGGCGCGCCGTGGTCGCGGAACTGCACCGGCTGTTCGCCATGGCCGAACGGGCCGGACAGAGCGTGCTGATCGGCTTCATCGACCTGGACGGCTTCAAGGCCATCAACGACACCCACGGGCACGAGGCCGGCGACGAATTCCTGACCGAGGTGGGGCGGCGGATCGGCGCCGGGCTGCGGGCGGGGGACACGCTGGGCCGGCTGGGCGGCGACGAGTTCATCATCGTCGGCATGGGCGCCACGCCCGGCGCCGAGGGGGATGACGCCGCCGACGCGCTGCGCGACCGGGTGGAGCCGCTGATCCGGGGCGCCTACCGGCTGGGCGGCTGCGCCTTCGACTATCCGGGGGCGAGCGTCGGGGTGGTCAGCGCCGATCCCGGAGCCGCGACGCCCGACGACGCGCTGCGCGCCGCCGACGCCGCCATGTATGTGCAGAAGAAGATCCGGCGGGCCGCCCGGGCCTGAAACCTTGTCCGGGTCTGAAACCCTGTGCGGCGATCGCCTTACGGGCCGCCGGCCACGCTCCAGGGATCGGGGGCGGTCACCTCGTAGGGCTGGGCGATGCCACCCATCGACAGCGCATGGACCGAATTGCTGGAGAAGCCGCAGGCCTGCTCCGGATTGACGGCGGCGTTGGGACGGAAGGCGTAGGGCCGCGGGGCGTCGGGCGACACGGAGGTCGCCTTGGTGCGCACGACCAGCCCGTGGCCCGACGGAACACTCTGCTCCACCCAGACCCACAGGACCTCCGGGTTGTCGCGGAAGCGGGCCAGCAGGGTGGACAGCGCCTCCGTGCAGGCGGCATGGTCGAGCTGGTGGGCGCCGCGGTCAATGATGGCCGAGGCCGGCCCGGACGACGAGGCGTCCGCGGGATTCCAGGTGAACGCCATGAGACCGGACAGCGCGATGCCAGCGATGGAGGTTCCCCAGAGGACACCGGAGTCGAAACCGGATTCGCCGTGACGGCTGGAATGATCGCGCATCGTGGTCCCTCTACAAAACACTCAACCGCTGCAACCGGCGTCTGCTTGTCTCCGTCTGTTTGACAGGAACGCAGACCCGTGACGTTGATCCAGGACAAGCACCTTACGGCCTCATCCTGTTCGTTGTTTATTGTGCACCGCAACATCGGCCCGTCAACACCCACCGGAAGCATGGCAGGGCTGATTCCGTGCGCTTTCACGCCCGCGTGGCGATGAGCGCGGCAATTTGCCGCTCCTCCGTGTTGGAGCACCGTGGCGACCGGAGGATACGCCGCCAACCGGCAGGCCCCCAGACAACGGCCCCGGCGGCGTCATGGTTCCCCGCCGCCGTCCGATTCGCCAATAAAGTCAGTTGGTTATATTAACGCACATTCAGGATTACAAACGAAGTCGGCCCTTCAATCCCACGCCCATCGGGTCGATTGCGGACACGCGGATGCCATTCCCTTTCACCCGCGCCGCCGCCGCGCGCTATGGTGCGCCCGGCGCCCGGCGGACCGGCAAGAGTCCGGGGCGCCCGCAGGA
Source organism: Azospirillum sp. TSH58 (assembly GCF_003119115.1). Taxonomy (NCBI): domain Bacteria; kingdom Pseudomonadati; phylum Pseudomonadota; class Alphaproteobacteria; order Rhodospirillales; family Azospirillaceae; genus Azospirillum; species Azospirillum sp. TSH58. The sequence goes on along the minus strand of NZ_CP022366.1, from coordinate 508,192 downwards.
CGAGCACAAAGACAAAGAACACGAGAACCGGAAGGGACGAGCATGAGTGACGAGACCCCCAGCCGCCGCGCCGCCGCGGCCTTCGCCCAGACCGCGGAATCCGGAACGCCGGTCGCCTTCGCCGATCTGGTGGCGTTGCTGGAGCGCATCTTCCTGCGCCATGGCACGTCGGAGCGGGTCGCGGCGATCCTGGCGGAGAACTGCGCGTCCTGCGAGCGCGACGGCTCCACCAGCCACGGCGTGTTCCGCATCCCCGGCTATGTCGGCTCGCTGAAGAGCGGCTGGGTGGACGGACGGGCCGAACCGACGGTGGAGGAGGCCGGTCCCGCCTTCCTGCGCGTCGATGCCGCCAACGGCTTCGCCCAGCCCGCCTTCCTGGCCGCCCGCGACCGCTTCCTGGAGATGGTGCGCGACAACGGCGTCGCCGTCATGGCGATCCGCAACTCCCACCATTTCAGCGCCCTGTGGCCGGACGTCGAGCCCTTCGCGCGGGAGGGGCTGGTGGCGCTCTCCTTCGTCAACAGCTTCGCCTGCGTCGTGCCGCCGGGCGGCAAGGCCGCCGTCTACGGCACCAACCCGATGGCCTTCGCCACTCCGGTGGCCGGCGGCGACCCGATGGTGTTCGATCAGGCGGCCAGCTCCATGGCCAACGGCGACGTGCGCATCGCCGCGCGCGAGGGCCACGTCCTCCCCTCCGGCTCCGGCGTCGACCGCGACGGCAAGCCGACCACCGATCCCAAGGCCGTTCTCGACGGCGGCGCCCTGCTGCCCTTCGGCGGCCACAAGGGCGGCTCCATCGCCTTCATGATCGAGGTGCTGGCGGCGGCGCTGACCGGCGGCAAATACTCGCGCGAGGTCGACTGGTCCGCCCATCCCGGCGCCGAGACGCCCTGCACCGGCCAGCTCTTCATCGTCATCGACCCGGAGCGCGGCGGGACCGGGGCCTTCGCCGACCGCGTCGCCGGCCTCATCGGCGAGGTGAAGGACGCGGGGCAGGGCCGCATGCCCGGCGAGCGCCGCTACGCCCGCCGCGCCCGCACCCTGCGCGACGGCATCCCGCTGGCCCCCGCCCGGCTGGCCGAGCTGCGCGCCCTGGCCGGCGACGCCTGACGCCCCCTTCCCTCCTTCACTTCCGGTCGGTTCCCGCCATGACGACGCCCACCATCGCCACCCTGTCCCGCCAGTTGGGCGCCGGCGCCACCACCAGCCGCCAGCTCGTCGACTCCGCCCTCGCCGCCATCGCGGCCGGGGGCGAGGAGGCGCGCAAGACCTACACCGCCGTGCACGCCGATCCGGCCCGCGCGGCGGCGGACGCCCAGGACCTGCTGCGCCGGGCCGGGCAGCACCCTTCCCCGCTGGCCGGCCTGCCGATCTCGGTCAAGGACCTGTTCGACGAGGCGGGGCACGTCACGCGGGCCGGGTCGCGGGCGCTGGAGGGCGCCGCCCCCGCCGCCCGCGACGCCGACGCGGTGGCCCGGCTGCGCGCCGCCGGGGCGGTGGTGGTGGGGCGGACCAACATGACGGAGTTCGCCTTCTCCGGCGTCGGCATCAACCCGCACTACGGCACCCCCGGCAACCCCGCCGATCCCGCGCGCATCCCCGGCGGCTCGTCGTCGGGCGCCGGGGTGTCGGTGGCGGCGGGCCATGTCCCGCTGGCGCTGGGCACCGACACCGGCGGTTCGGTCCGCATCCCGGCGGCGCTGTGCGGCATCGTCGGCTTCAAGCCGACGCAGCGCCGGGTGTCGCTGCGCGGCGCCCTGCCGCTGTCCTGGTCGCTCGATTCCATCGGGCCGCTCGCCCGGACGGTGGAATGCTGCGCCATCGCCGACGCCGTGCTGGCCGGCGAGGCGGACTGGGTGCCGCCGCCGGTCGGGCTGGCCGGGCTGCGCTTCGCCGTGCCGCAGACGGTGGTCCTGGACGGCATGGAGGACGCGGTGGCCGCCGCCTTCGACGCCGCCTGCCGCCGGCTGTCCGAGGCCGGGGCGCGCATCGTCGAGATTCCCATGGCGGAGCTGGCGGAGATCGGCCCCGCCAACGCCAAGGGCGGGTTGCCCGCGGCGGAGGCCGCCCACTGGCACCGCGACCTGATGGCGGAGAAGGGCGACCTCTACGACCCGCGCGTCCGCGTCCGCATCGAGCGTGGCCGGACCATGAGCGCCGCCGACTACATCGAGGTGACGCAGCGCCGCGCCGACCTGATCGCCCGCACCGACCGGACCACGGCGGACTATGACGCGCTGCTGATGCCGACCGTGCCGCTGCTCGCCCCGCGCATCGACGCCTTCGCCGAGGACGCGGAGTTCGCCCGGCTGAACCTGCTGCTGCTGCGCAACTGCGCCCTGTTCAACTTCCTGGACCGCTGCGCCATCAGCCTGCCGATGCAGCGGGCCGGCGAGCTGCCCAGCGGCCTGATGCTGGTGGGCGCCGCGGGGGCCGACCGCCGCCTGCTGTCCATCGCGGCGGCGGTGGAGCCGGTGGTGGGCGCCTGACGCAACGGGGGTTCCGACGGGGAAGGCGCCCCCGCCCCCGTCCGAAGCCCCCGTCAGAATCCCCCGTCAGAATCCCAGGGCGCAGCCGTCCTTGCGGTGGTCCGAGCCGGCGATCAGCAGGCCGGCCGCGTGGTCGATCCAGATCGCCTGCCCGCCGCCCATCGGCTCGTCCCGGCGGACCACCGCGTGGCCGCGGCGCGCCAGCTCCGCCGCGGTGTCCTCCGCCACGGTGGGCTCGATCTCCAACACGCCGTTGAAGGCGAAGCTGCGCGGCTGGTCGATGGCGGTCTGGACGTCCAGCCCGCGGTCGAGCACCGCCGACACGAAGGCGCCGTGCCCCGCCGCCTGATAATGGCCGCCCATCACGCCGAAGGGACAGACCGCGCGCCCGTCCTTGCGGATCAGGCCGGGGATGATCGTGTGCAGCGGGCGGCGGCGCGGCGCGAGGGCGTTGGGGTGCCCCTCGGTCAGGCGGAAGGAGGTGCCGCGGCTGTGCAGGAGCACGCCGGTCGCCGGGTCGAGCTGCACGCTGCCGAAGCTGTGGAAGATCGAGTTGATGAAGGAGATGGCGTTGCCGTCGCGGTCGACCACGCTGAGGCAGACCGTGTCCTTGTGCTCCGCCTCCGTCCACAGCGCGGGGGGCCGGGCGCGGGCCGGGTCGATGCTCCGCCGCAGCGCCGCCGTCGCCTCCGCCGAGAGCAGCGCCGCGGCGGCGTCCGGCCCACCCTCCCCGACCAGGACGTCGCGGTGGTGATAGGCGAGCTTGGTCGCCTCGGCCTGCAGATGGTGGCGGTCGGCGTCGCCGACCGGGGCCGACAGGTCGAAGCCGCCCAGCGCGTTCAGGATCATCAGCGCGGCGAGGCCCTGGCCGTTCGGCGGGCATTCCAGGATTTCGTAGCCGCGGTAGTCGGTGGCGATGGGCGCCGCGTACTCCGCCCCGTCCTGCGCCGCCGCGAAGTCGTCCAGTGTGTGCAGCCCGCCGCGGGCGCGCAGGAAGCCTACCAGCGACTCCGCCGTGGCCCCGCTGTAGAAGGCCGCCGCCCCGTGCGCCGCGATGTCCCGCAGCCGTTGGCCGAGCAGCGGCTGGGTGTGGCGCTCTCCGGCGCGCGGCGCGCGGCCGCCGGGCAGGAAGACGGCGCGGCAGCCCTCGTCCGCCGCCAGCAGGGGGGCCGCCGCCGCCCAGTCCTGGGCCACGCGCGGGGAGACGCCGTAGCCCTCCTCGGCGTAGCGGATGGCGCGGAGGAAGACCCGGTCGAGCGGCAGCCGCCCGTGGTCGGCGTGCAGCCGGGTCCAGGCGGCGACGGCGCCCGGCACGGTGACCGCGTGGCCGCCATGGCGCGGGATCTCGCCGGTGACGCCCAGCCCGGCCAGACGCTCCACGCTGGCGGCGGCGGGTGCCCGCCCGCTGCCGTTGAGGGCGACCACCGGCCCGTTCGCCGGGGCGTAGAGGGCGAAACAATCGCCGCCGATGCCGGTCATGTGCGGCTCGACCACGCATTGCACCGCGACGGCGGCGATGGCCGCGTCCACGGCGTTGCCGCCCGCCGCCAGGATCTCCAGCGCCGCCGCGCTCGCCAGCGGGTGCGAGGTGGCCACCGCGGCCTCCGTCGCCACCAGCGCCGACCGTCCGGGCCGGCAGAAGTCACGAATCACGACGGGGCGCCCTCCGGGACGGGAAACGGGTCAGTGCGGGTCGCGGCGCAGGGGAATGACGCGGCGGTTCCGGACCTCCGGTTCCTTCGCGGCGTGGATCTGCACCTTCTTGAGCTGGATGACGTACCGCTCGGCGCCGTTGACCATCACGGCGATGACGGTCGGCCCGTTCGCCCAGTCGCTGGGCACGAGGTGCAGTTCCTTGATGCGGGCGGTTCCGGCGGTCAGCTCCGCAAGGTCGAGAACCTCGTCCCCGGCGCGGAACCCCAGATATTCATCGACGATCATGGCGTCCGGCGGCAGTGTCTTGGCGGCAGTGTCCCCAAGCCTACCAGCACGGCGGGCGGCGGGCCACCGTGCTGGCCGCCGCCCGGCGCTTTTTCATAGGGGGCCTTACGAACGGCGCGTCATACGGCGGCGCGCGTCAGGTGGCGATGCGCGTCATATGGCAAAACGAGTCATGTGATTGTCCCAGCGGAAGTCGGCCAGCCGCAGGCCGTCGCCCGACAGGTCCGGCGCCGCGCCGACCGTCCGGAGATTGCCCAGCCCGCTGCTCGCCAGGAAGCCGTCGCCGTCCGGGGCGATGCCGCAGCCGTCGGGCAGGGCCGCCGCCCCCAGCCACGCGCCGGTGGCGTCGTCCCACAGCCCGATGATGCCGCCCTTGGGCGAGCTGGCCGCGACCTTGCCCTTGTCGGCGGCGACGCTGCCGATATAGCCCTCGAAGCGGGACAGCTCCTCGTCCGGCGTCTCGAACAGGCGCACCGCGCCGCCGCCCGGACGGTGCGTGCCGGTCAGCGGCTGGAGCATGCCGACGGGCCGCTCGTCCTGCGCGCCGAAGGCGACGCCGCCGTCGGCCAGGGCGGCGATGTGGCGGATGCCGAGGTTGGCGTGCTCCTCCGGCAGGCGCACCTGATCGAGCAGCCTCCCGCTCGCCACCTCGACGTAGGTGATGGAGGAGTCCATCTCGTCGAGGTTCAGCTTGGCCCGGCCGGTGTCCGGGTGGGTGATGACGCCGCCGTTGGCGACCGCCAGGACCGTGCCGTCCGCGATCATCAGAAGCTCGTGCGGCCCCAGCCCGTGGGTCGGCATCGCGCCGACGCGGCGGTAGCCGTCCATCGCGTCATAGACGCCGATCGATCCGACCTCGCGCGGCACGTCGTCCTCCGCCACATAGAGCAGCCGCCCGTCGGTGGAGAAGGCGCCGTGGCCGGTGAAGCGGCGGTCCTCCGGCGCGCGGATCACCGGCCCCGGACGCCCGTCGACCAAGGACAGCGGCATGAACCAGCGGCCCGGACGGCGGGCGAAGGCGACCGCCTCGGCCCGCGTCGGGTGCGGGACGACACCATGGGCGCGGCCCGGCGTCGGGGTGGTGAAGCGCACGCCGCCCGCCCCGTCCAGCGCCGCCACGCCATACTCCGGGGCGGCGGCGGCGGTGGCGTAGGCGTTGAGGAACAGCGTGCCCCCCGCGGTCTCCGCCCGCGCCGGCCCCAGGAGGGCGCCGAGCAGAGTGCCCCCAAGCAGGCCGCCGCCAATCAGGAACAGAGTGCCCCGGCGGGTCGCGTCCATCGCTCAGTCTCCATCCAGTTCGTTGAAGCCGATGCTGATGTCCAGCAGCGGCGCGACGGTGCCGGTCAGCAGGTTGCGCAGGTCCTTGGCCCGTTGCAGGGTGGTTTCCACGGACTTGCGCTTGGCCGGATCGGCGACGGCGACGTTGATCGGGGCGGGGATCGCCTCGGCGGAACGGACCGCGGCGGTGAAGCCGTCCTCCAGCGCGCGGCGGGCCTGCGCGCCGGGATCGCCGGCCGGCAGCAGCGTGGACAGGCCGGGGCCGCCGCCCTCGCCCAGCAGCAGGGCGCGCAGCGCCTCCAGGTTGATGCGGACGTTGCGCGCCGACTGGCCGCTGCGCAGCGCCTCGGCCACCGCCGGCTTGGCCTCCCCGGCGTTGGGGCCGAGCGGCGCCAGCAGCTTCTGGTCGGCGACCACCTGCAGGGCGGTGAGCGCCCCGGTGAAGAGGACGTTGACCGCGGACCCCGCGTCGGGGCCGAGCGCGGTCGGCTCCCCGGCGGTCAGCGGCGCCTCCAGCGCCTTCCAGCCGTCGCGGACCTCGCGGGTGATGGCGAGGACGTTCTGCGCCACCGCGGCGGCCAGCGCGCCGCGGAAGCGCCCGGCCTCGTCGCCCTGGAACGCGGCGACGGTGACGCCCTCGTCGAACAGCAGCCGCTCCAGCGCGGTCAGCCCCTGCACCGCGGCGCTCTGGCGGGCCAGCCCGCCCGGCTCCAGCAGCTTCGGGTCGCGGGCCTTCAGCATGGCGAGGATCTGGCGCTGCACCACCCCGGCCCGCTCCGGCCAGAAGGCGATGCGGTCGGCGCGCAGTTCCATCGACAGCGGTCCGGCGCGCAGATGCTGGACGCCGGCCCAGGCGTCGTAGACGGCGCGGTGGGCGGCGCGGCAGCTCTCCAGCCCGTCCGCGGTCGGCGCCGCGGCGAACTGGGCCAGCCGCTCCGCGTAGATGCCGGCGGCACCGGCCAGCGCGTCGAAGCGCGGCAGGGCGTGGGTTCGGACCAGACCGCCCAGCACGGCGGCGTCTCCCGCCGGCTCCCGCGCCGCCAGGGCGAGGCGGCCCGGCAGGAGGATCGACAGGGCGGCGGCCGACATCAGGCCGATCATGCGGCGGCGTTGCATTCTCATCACCTATGCCATTCAAAGCGTGTGGACTTTAGAGCCCCAGAACGAAACGCACCAACTTTTCCCGGTCGCCGCGCGGCAGGGCCATGAAGGCGCCGCGCGCCTTGTCCGCCTCGCCGCCGTGCCACAGGATGGCCTCGGTCACGCTGCGCGCCCGCCCGTCGTGGAGCAGGGCCAGTTTGCCGTCGGCATCGGCCAGCCGCTTCAGCCCCCACAGCGGCGTCGTGCGCCAGTCGCGCCCCCGCGCCTCGCCCATCGCCACGCCGTCGGCCAGATCCTCGCCCAGGTCGTGGAGAAGCAGGTCGCTGTAGGGGAAGATCGTCCGGCGGGACAGCGCGGGATGCGCCGCGTCCTCCGCCGTGGTGAAGGAGGGGCGGTGGCAGGACGCGCAGCCGGTGGCGGCGAACAGCGCGCTTCCCGCCTTGTCGCGCGGCGCCTCCAGCCCGCCGTCGGGCGGCAGGGTGCGCAGATAGCCGTCGATCAGCCCGATCACCGTGGAGGGGATCTCCAGCCCTTCATACTGCGGGGAATCGCCGTGCGGGGCGTTCCGGCACTCGGTCTGCGCCGGGGTGCAGTCGCCCCAGGGCTCGGGATAGGCCGGGGTGGACATGCCGATGTCGAGGCTGAAGGCCTCCGAATTCTGGCGGTGCAGCGTCGGGTGGACGGCCTTCCAGCCGAAGCGGCCGAGCTGCCGCGTGCCCTCCGGCGCCACCCAGTTGGGGCGCCCGGCGATGCCGTCGCCGTCGCGGTCCTCCGGATCGGCGCCGGCCAGGATGTCGGCTTCGGGAATGCGCTCCAGCAGGCCCATGCCGCGCACGGACGGGGCGATGCGGGCGGAGATCGCCGTCGCCTCGGCCAGCGGCCCGTAATTGAGGTCGGTGACGGTCACCACCGGATGGCGCAGGGTCGCCGTGTCGCCGTCGGGAAAACGCACCGTCTCCTCGCGGTAGCTCAGGGAAGGCTTGCCCTCGATGGCGAAGCCGAGCACCGCGTTGGTCTGGATCTGCCGCCCGTAGACCGGGTCGCCGCTGAGCTTCAGCGCGTAGCCGACGCCGCGGTCTTCGGGCGTGTCGGGATCGGGTGGGCGCCCCTGGCGGGCCGCCGGGTGGCAGGCGGCGCAGGAGCGGGCGTCATAGAGCGGACCCAGCCCGTCGTTGGCGTGCGTCACCGTCGGGGCGCTGACCCACATCCGCCGGAACAGCTTCTCGCCGATCCGGGTGTCGAGGTCGCCCGCCACCGCCGGCAGGGCCGGCAGCAGGGCGAGCAGGAAGGCGAAACGGGCTTTCATCGGTCGGGCGGCGTGCCCCATGTCCTGATGGCGAAAGGTCTTGATGGCGAAAAGGCCGGGCTGCGGCCCCTCCCCCCCCGCGCGGGCGGTCGGCGGGGAGCGGACAACGCCGCCCCACGCGGGAAGGAAGGGCCGCGGCCCGTGGTCCGCCGGCTTATTTGCCGCCGGCTTATTTGCCGACGTCTTACTTGCCGACGTCTTACTTGCCGACGGCGGACGGGTTGTCGAGGCTGTCCGACCCGGCCAGCTCGACCGAGACGCCCAGGGCGGCGACGACGCCCTCCAGGGCCTTCTTCTGGTCGACCAGACGGTCCACCGCGGTCGCGATGATCGCGTTGCCCTCGGCGTTGTCGGTGCCGATCATCTGGTCGTAGGCCATCTTGCCGCTGTCGGCGGTGTCCTTCATGACCTTCATGGCGGCGGTGGTGGCGGCCATCGCCTTCTTCACCTTGGCGTCGGCCTCCGGCGCGGTGGCGGCGACATACTGCGACAGCGACGGGCCGGTCACGACCTTGCCGTCCACGCGGGTGTAGCGCCCGTTGTAGACGTTGACCATGCCGGCCTGGTCGTAATAGTGCGAGTTGTGGGTGTTGTCGGAGAAGCAGTCATGCTCCTCCTCCGGATCGTGCAGCATGAGGCCGAGCTTCATGCGCTCGCCGGCCAGCTCGCCGTAGCTGAGGCTGCCGAGGCCGGTCAGGATGCGGGCGACGCCCTCCGACTCCTTGGCCTTGGCGATGGAGGCGCGGGCCTTGCCCTTGGCGCCCCAGGCCTTGGCCATCTCCTCCAGATCCTCGACCAGCATCTGGGTGGCGACGGTCAGGAACTGGGCGCGGCGGTCGCAGTTGCCGTTGGTGCAATCCTTGCCCTTGGCATAGTCGGTCGCCTTGCGGGCGCCGGCCCCCGGACCCGTGCCGTTCAGGTCCTGGCCCCACAGCAGGAACTCGACGGCGTGGTAGCCGGTCGCCACGTTGGCCTCGACCTTGCCGGCCTCGTGCAGCGTGTCGGCCAGCAGCTCCTTGGTGATCTTGCGGGCGTCGATGGTCTTGTCGCCGGCCTTGATCTTCGGGTTGGCGATCACGTTGGCCTTGGCGAAGGGATTGCTGTCGCCGCCGGCGTAGCTGTCGTCCACATAGTCGATCAGGCCCTCGTCGAGCGGCCAGGCGTTGACCTTGCCTTCCCAGGCGTCGACGATCGGGTTGCCGAAACGGAAGGCCTCGGTCTGCATGTAGGGGACGCGGGCGTTCAGCCACGCCGTGCGGGCGGCGGCCAGGGTCGCCTCCGACGGGTTGGCCACCAGCGCGTCGATGGCCTTCTTCAGCGCCTTGGCGGTGCTGGCGGAGTCCTCGTAGCTGGCCTGGGCGATGTCGGCGTAGGTCTTCACCACGTCCTTGTAGGCGGGCTTGGACGACTGGGCGTCGGCGGCGAGCGGCGCCAGCGCGATGAGAGCCGCGGCGGCAAGGCCGGAGGCGTGCTTGAACATGAAGGTCTCCTCAAGCGTCGGTGATCGGTGGCGTGAGAGCCATGAAAGTGCGAAGCATTCTCAACATGCGCCGCTAATCACTCTCATTGTCAAGATGCAATCGCGATGCGGGAGGTGCGCTGCCGAATTTGCGGCGGATGGCGGGGCCATGGCGGCGGCCCCGCCCCCCACGCTCACTTCAGCAGCGGCTCATAACGGGCGTCGGTCAGCGTCTTCATGAAGGCGACCAGCGCCTTGATTCGGCGGTCGTCGAGCGCCGGGCCCTCCTCCAGCTCCTTGATGGAGACGGTGGCGGCGACTTCCGGATTGCCCCAGGGCTTGCCGGTCTCCGGGTTGATCTGGTCCGCCGGCTTGCGGCTGTTGTACTTGTTGTAGAAGCGGACGACGGTTTCCAGGTCCTTGAAGACGCCGTTGTGCATGTAGGGGCCGGTCACCGCGACATTGCGCAGGGTCGGCGTCTTGAATTTCCCCTCATGGGCCTTCTGGCCCTTCAGCGCCGGATTCTCGGCCAGCCCGCGGTCGATGTGCGTCGCCGCCACGCCGTTGGCCGCCCGCAGCTCCGCGTTCACCGGAACGCCGATGTTGTGGTACTCGTAGTTGGTGAAGACCTCATTCGTCGCCGCCGGCATGGCGTTCAGCTTGTGGCAGACGTTGCAGTTGGTGAACTGCTGCGAGAAGAACAGGGTCATCCCCAGCTCCTCCTCGCCGGTCATCTTGTAGTCGCCGCGCAGATAGCGGTCGTACTTGGAATCGAAGGGCGAGAAGACGTCGGTCCTCTCGAAGGCGGCGATGCTGTCGGTCATCGCGTCGTAGGCCCGCTCCGCGTCGTCCAGCACCCCCGCGCCATAGAGGGCGACGAAGCTCCGCGCGTAGTCCGCGTTCTCCTTCAACCGCCCCTGCACCTCCGCCTTGGAGGCCATGCCCATCTCCGCGGGGTTCAGCGGCGGGCCGCCGGCCTGCTCCTGGAGGGTGGCGGCCCGGCCGTCGTGGAACTGCCCGCCGAAGGGAACACCGCTGGCCTTGAAGCCGAAGCGCGGGGCGAGATGGGCGTAGGCGGCGGTCGGCGCGTTGCGGTCGCCCAGCGACTTGCCGTCCGCCCCCAGCGACGCGGCGCCGCGCGGGTCGGCGAAGCCGAACTCCGGATTGTGGCAGGTCGCGCAGGACTGGCTGCGGGTGGAGGACAGGTTGTTGTCGAAGAACAGCGCCTTGCCCAGCTCGGCCTTGGCCTTCTGCAAGTCCGCTTTCTGCAGGTCCGACGCATCGGCGGCCATGGCGGACGCGCTGGCGATCAACAGGCCAGCGATCAACAGAGAGGGCAGCGCCGCGGCCGGCGCGACATATTTGCCGAACAATGACATCCTGACTCCCGCTCCTTGACGGCGATGGCCCACGGCCGCACTCCATGGCGGGGCTTGCCGGCAGTATCCATGCCCTTTGGCCTGGATGATAGTTATTCTCATTATCACGAAGGTGCGACCTATTGCCACTGGTCGTAGGACCGGCGGGATTAACTCCTCGCCCTGTTCGTCCGGCGTCGTTCCCGGATGGACGATCCGGTCCGGGCGCTTCGGCATGACGGAAAAGGGTACCCCGACCCGGCTACCGACTCTGCTTCGCCAACCGGTGGGCTTGCCGCCATTCCGGGGTGAGGCGGCACCACCGTCGGGACTCCAAATGCTCCGCGCACCACGAAGGAAGCGGCGGCCCCGACCTCGGCACAATCCCGGCATAGCCCGATAATCACTTCAAATTCTAAGCATTTTCTTTCAAAGCAATCCGACCGTCTTTCGCCAGTCCATATGGCGCTCCTCTCCCCGCTTCTTCGACGCGACGCCTCTGCTCATGGCGGCGCCTGCGCTTTGCCTGAAGGCGGTGCAAAAAGTTGCGTCGCGGATCGCGAAGACAACGGCACCGGCCCGCCGGACTACCCCTATCGATAGGTTTATTAAAATGCCGGGCTTCGACATCCTGAAATCACAGACGCCGTGCATTCCCTGAAAATCAGTAATCAATCCCCTCCGCTTCACGGTGATGAAGCGAAAACCCTTCGTATCACAATTATCAACGGAGACAATCAATGACCCTGTTCGCCAACATCCGCGCCATCATTTCCCCGGTCCACGCCGCTTCCAAGGACCGCAAGGGCATCACGGCCCTCGAATACGGTCTGGCGGCGGCGCTGGTCGCGCTGGTCATCATCGGCGGCGCCCGCACCTTCGGCACCAACGTCAGCACCCTGTTCACCGGCATCGGCACCACGGTGAGCGGCACCTCGACGACCATCCCGTAAGCGCCGCCCCACCTCCACCCTCCCACGCAAAGTCCCGCCATGGATACGATCGCGGTCCTCGATCCCCTCTCCCTGGCACCGCCCGTGGCGGGACTTGCGCTGGGCTGGGCGGCGGCGGACGACCTGTGCCGGCGCATCATTCCGGACACGGCGTCCATCCTCCTCGCCACCCTCGGCCTCGCGCTTCCGCTGTGGCAGGGCGCCCCCTTTCCCTGGGTCAGCCTTGCCGCCGCCGCCACGCTGTTCCTGGTCCTGTGCGCCCTGCACGGGCGGGGCTGGCTGGGCGGCGGCGACGTGAAGCTGGCCTCGGCCATCCTGCTGCTGGTCGGGGTGGAGCGGGCCGCCCCCTTCGCGACTGCCACCGCGCTGGCCGGCGGGGTTCTCTCCCTCCTCTATCTCGCCGGGTGGCTCGCCCTGCGCAAGGCGCGCCCGGCGCGCCGGCTGCTGCGCCGCTCCGGCGGACGGTCCGCGCCGGCCCGCCTCCTCGTCCATCTCCTGGCGGCCGAGGCGCACCGCATCGCCACCCGCCATTCCGTGCCCTACGGCGTCGCCCTGGCCGCCGGCGGGCTGCTCACCCTCTCCAACCCCACCGGAGGAGCGGCATGGTTCTGAGAGTGCTTTTCCTGTCCCTGCTGCTCGTCGGGCTGTCGCTGGTGGGCTACGTGTCCTTCTCGATGCTGCCGGCCCCGACCGCCGCCGTCGCGGTCCCGGCGCCCCAGGCGCCGATGGACTCCGTGCTGGTCGCCGCCCGCCCGATCTCCACCGGCATGCTGCTGCGCGCCGAGGATCTGCGCTGGGAGCCCTGGCCGCCGGGCCGCCTCGGCGACGGCTACATGGTGCGGGGCCGCGTGGCGGAAAGCGCCTACAGCGGTGCCGTCACCCGCCGGTCCTTCGCGGCGGGCGAGCCGATCATGGCCGGGCACATCGTGGCGCCGGGGGAGCGCGGCTTCCTCGCCGCCGTCCTGTCGCCGGGCAGCCGCGCCGTGTCGGTGGCGGTGGACGCGGTCAGCGCGACCGGCGGGCTGATCTGGCCCGGCGACCGCGTGGACCTGATCCTGACCCAGAATTTCGAATCCCACGCGGGGCGCGACCTGCGCAGCCGCGCGGTCGGCGAGACCGTGATCCAGAATCTGCGGGTCATCGCCATCGACCAGCAGCTCGGCGAGGCGGGCATGGCGAAGACCGGGCCGGACGGGCGCATCCCCCGCACCGTGACGCTGGAGGTCACCGCCCGCCAGAGCGAGACGGTCACCGTCGCCGCCACCATGGGCAAGCTGTCGCTGGCGCTGCGCAGCCTGCTCGCCGACGAGACCGCCGCCGCCGCCGGGAACGCGGAAGCCGTCTCCGCCCCCACCTGGGCCGAGGACGTGTCGCCCGCCCTGCGCCAGCTTCCCGCACCCCACAGCGCGGAGGCGCCCGCCGCCCGCCGCCCGGCGCTGCTCATCATCCGCGGCTCCAAGACGGAAACGCTCGAACGCTGAACCGGCGCGCCGACCCAGGGGGGACGAATTCATGACGATGGCAACCATCAACACCACAAGCCGGGTCACGGCCTTCAAGTTCATGGGGGCGGTCCTTCTCGCCGGACTCTTCGCGGCTCTGGCCGTGCCGCCCGCCCAGGCGCAGCAGCGCCCCCGCGAGATCACGCTGGAGGTCGGCGGCGGGCAGCCGGTCAACCTGCCGGCCCCGGCGGCCAGCGTCTTCACCTCCGCCCCGGAGATCGCCGACGTGCAGGCGTCCGGCCCGCAGGCCTTCTTCATCGTCGCCAAGACGCCGGGGCGGGCCAGCGTCTACGCCCTGTCGGCGGACAACAAGCCGCTCGCCTCCTTCAGCGTCGTCGTCACCATGCCGGTCGGCGACCTGCGGTCGAAGCTGGTCGCCCAGGTGCCCAACGCCGCCATCGACGTGCAGAGCACCGGCAACGGCATCACGCTGACCGGCACCGTCTCCTCCCCCGCGACGGCGCGGCAGATGGTCGAGCTGGCCGAGCGCTACGTCGGGCAGGGGCAGACCGTCACCAACCGCCTGACCGTCGCCTCCCCCGCCCAGGTCAACCTGCGCGTCCGCGTCGCCGAGGTGTCGCGTCAGGTGACCAAGGAGCTGGGCGTCAATTTCGAGAGCATGTTCAACATCGGCTCCTTCGCCTTCGGGATCGCCACCGGACGGCCCATCCTGGACGCCGCCGGCAATCTGATCCGCGCCATCCCCCCAACCAACTCCATCGGCGGCAGCTACCGCTCCAGCAACGGGCGGGTGGACATCAACACGGTGGTGGACGCGCTGGCCGAGGACGGGCTGATCACCGTGCTGGCCGAGCCGAACCTGACCGCCCTGTCCGGCGAGACCGCCAGCTTCCTGGCCGGCGGCGAGTTCCCCATCCCGGTCGCCCAGTACGACCGCACCACCACCATCCAGTTCAAGAAATACGGCGTCAGCCTGGACTTCACCCCGACCGTGCTGGGCGCCGGCCAGATCAGCATGCGCGTCCGCCCGGAGGTCAGCGAACTGACCAACAACGGCGCCGTCGTGGTCGACTCCATCCGCATCCCCGGCCTGTCGGTGCGCCGCGCCGAGACCACCATCGAACTGGCCAGCGGGCAGAGCTTCGCCATCGCCGGCCTGCTCCAGAACAACACCTCGGCGACGCTGGACGCCGTGCCGGGGCTGGGCGACGTGCCGGTGCTGGGGGCGCTGTTCCATTCCAGCAAGTTCCGCCGCAACGAGACGGAGCTGGTCATCGTCGTGACCCCCTACCTCGTCCGTCCGGTGTCCGCCACCAACGCGCTCTCCGCCCCGACCGACGGCTTCGTCGCGGCGACCGACGTGGAGCGGATCTTCCTGAACCGCGCCCAGAGCCTGCATCCCCCGGCAGGTGGCAGCAGCGGCTCCGGCGCCGCCCCGATGATGATCGGGCCGGGCGCCGCCCGCCTGCACGGCGACGCCGGCTTCAGCCTCCAATGACCCCTTTCGCGGAGCACAGCGCCATGACCAGAGCCATGCTGCCCAGAGCCATGCGAACGCCGATGCTGCTTCTGCCACTCCTCACGGGTCTGCTGGGCGGCTGCGCCGTACCGCAGACGCCCCCGCCAATGCCCACCGCCCACACCCCCGCCGTCAAGGCGCTGAGCAACGCCGTCCCCTTCGCCATCGACCCGCGCAGCGGCGCCATCGCGGCGGAGGAGCGCGCCCGCGTGGTCCGCACCGTGGCCGGGCTCGGCCGCGACACCACCCCCCACGTGACGGTCACCGGCCCGCTGCTGGCCGCCCCGGCGCGGGCCGCCACCGTCTCCCTGCTGGGCGGGGCCGGCGTGCCGCCGGAGAACGTCACCTTCGCCCCAGACCAGACCGGCGCCCCGGCGCTCCAGGTGACCAGCTACGTCGCGCTGGCCCCGGACTGCGCGGCGTGGAGCGACATCTACAGCGGCTGGTACCAGAACAGCCCGACCGCGGCGCTGGGCTGCAGCAACCAGCGCAACCTCGCCCTGATGCTGGCCGACCCGCGCGACCTGATCCAGGGCCGCGAGACGGTGCCCGCCGACGGCCAGCGCATGGCCGGGGCCGTCCAGCGCTACCGCGCCGACAAGGTGAAGCCCTTCGTGAAGGGGAACACGTCCAGCGCCTTCCTGCTGGCCCCCGCCCTGAACGGAAGCCAGGAGGACCAATGAGCCTGCTCGCCACCCTGCTCGGCGAGGCGCCGTCGGCGGCGGACGCCGCCCGCGGCGCCGGCCCCCGCCTGCTCGCCTACGTCGCCGACGCGGCCAGCGCCGCCCTGCTGAACAGCGCGGCCCCGTCCCTGCTGCCCTGCGAGGTGCGGACCGGCGACATCCGCAGCGCCGCCCGCGATCTGGCGCGCCAACGCTCGCCCGACCTGCTGCTGGTCGATCTGTCCGGCGTCGCCGACCCGCTGGCCGCCATGGAGGTCCTGGCCGGAGTCTGCGATCCGTCGGTGCGGGTGATCGCGGTCGGCGACAGCAACGACATCGGCCTCTACCGCGACCTGCGGCGGATCGGGGTCACCGACTACCTGTTCAAGCCGCTGTCCCGCGACCTGCTGGAGGGCGCTCTGCGCGCCGCCGGCGCCGGCACCGCGGCGGACGAGGCGCCGGGCCGGCTGGGCAAGCTGGTGGCGGTGATCGGCGCCCGCGGCGGCGTGGGGACGACCACGGTGGCGGTGCATCTGGGCTGCTGGCTGGCCGACGGGGCGCGCGGGCGCACGGCGCTGGTCGACCTCGACCTGCAGAACGGCACGGTGGCTCTGGCCCTCAACCTGCGGCCCGAGCCGGCGCTGCGCGAGGCGGTGGAGGCGCCCGACCGGGTGGACGACGTGTTCATGGAGCGCGCCATGGTGGCCGCCTCCGACCGCCTCTCCGTCCTGGCTGCGGAGGAGCCGGTGGAGGACGTGATCGACATCGCGCCGACCGCCGCCCTGTCGGTGCTGAACCGGCTCCAGGCCCGCCACAACTATGTGGTCGTGGACGCGGGCCGCGCCCAGGGCGGGGCCGCCCGCGCCGCTCTGGAGGCGGCCTCCATCGCCGTTCTGGTCGGCGACGCCAGCGTCGCGGGCCTGCGCGATCTGGTGCGGATGCGCGCCGCCATCGCGCGCCGGGCCGGCGGCGGGCGGCTGGTCACCGTCCTGAACCGGCGCGGCGCCCCCGGCGAGCTTCCTGCAACCGACCTGATGCGCACGCTGGGCGAGCCGCCGGACCACGCCCTGCCCTACCGCCCGGTGCCGCTGGCCGTCGCCGCGGGCATCGGCGAGCCGGCCTTCCGCCACTGCCGCCGCTTCCGCGAGGCGATGGAGCGGCTGGGCGCCGACGTCGCCGGCCAGCCCGCCGCGCAGGACGGCCTGTTCCGCCGCTGGGTGCGGCGATGAGCACGCTGTTCGGCCGCAAGGCCGCATCCCCCTCCCTGGCGGTCGCCGGCCCGCCGCCCGAGGAGCCGAAGCCCGCCCCGGCCCCGGCACCGGCGGCGGCCCCCTCCCCGCCGCCACCGGCCGCGCTGCGCCCGGTCAACCGCTCGCTGAACGACATCCGGTCGCAGGTGCTGGCCCGCATCGACCCGGCGACCATCGCCGACATGCCGGCGGAAACGCTGCGCCCGCTGGTCGAGCGGCTGATCGACGACATCGCCACCACCAGCCGCAGCCAGTTGAACGGGCGCGAGCAGGCCACGCTGGCGACGGAGCTGGTCCACGACATGATCGGGCTGGGTCCGCTGGAGCCGCTGCTGGCCGACGACGCGATCACCGACATCATGGTCAACGGCCCCTCCCGCACCTTCGCCGAGCAGCGCGGCAAGCTGGTCGAGATGCCGGTGCGCTTCCGCGACGCCGGGCATCTGCTGAACATCGCGCAGCGCATCGCCTCGGCGGTCGGGCGGCGGGTGGACGAGTCCAGCCCGATGGTCGACGCCCGCCTCGCCGACGGCAGCCGCGTCAACATCGTGGTGCCGCCGCTGGCGCTCGACGGCGCCTGCATCTCCATCCGCAAATTCGCCCGCCGCACCATCGGCTTCCGCGAGCTGGTGGAGTTCCGCAGCATGTCCGAGCCGATGGCCCGCGCGCTGGAGATCATCGGGCGCTGCCGGCTGAACATCATCATCTCCGGCGGCACCGGCTCGGGCAAGACGACGCTGCTCAACGCCATGTCCCGACCCATCGAGGCGACGGAGCGCGTCATCACCATCGAGGACGCCGCCGAACTCCAGCTCCAGCAGCCCCACGTCGTCCGGCTGGAGACGCGCCCGCCCAACCTGGAGGGCCAGGGGCAGGTGACGCAGCGCGACCTCGTCCGCAACGCGCTGCGCATGCGGCCCGACCGCATCATCATCGGCGAGGTGCGCGGGGCGGAGGCTTTCGACATGCTCCAGGCCATGAACACCGGCCATGACGGGTCGATGTCCACCATCCACGCCAACAACCCGCGCGACGCGCTGAGCCGCGTCGAGAACATGGTGCTGATGGCCGGCATGAACCTGCCCAGCCGGGCCATCCGCCAGCAGATCGCCGGGGCGGTCAACGTCATCATCCAGGTGCAGCGCATGCGCGACGGCGTGCGCCGCATCACCCACGTCACCGAGCTGGTCGGCATGGAGGGCGACGTGATCCTGACCCAGGATCTCTTCACCTTCGAGTTCCGCGGGGAGAACCGCGACGGGATCCTGGAAGGACGCTACGCCGCCACCGGCCTGCGCCCGCGCTTCGTCGAGCGGCTGGCCTATTTCGGGCAGGAGGCGGCCTGGAACGCCGCCACCACCAGCCTGTAGCGGGGGAGACACGCGATGGACCGCATCCAGGCCCTGCAGCTCGCCACCCTCCTCCTCGGCGTCGGGACGCTGCTGTTCGCCCTGTCCACCCTGCGCGCGTTCCGCCGCCACACGGCGCTGCGCCGCCGGCTGGCCGCCCTGTCGGCCGGGGCGCGGGCGGTGGTGGAGGACGGCAGCCCCGACATCACCGGCGCCGGTCCCCTGACCCTCGCCGACCGGGTGAAGCGGCGCATGTCGCGCTTCTACGCGCGGCGCCAGACCGTCTATCTGCCGCCGGGCATCCGGCTGTGGCGGGCGCTGCTCTACGCCGTGGTCGCCGCCGGGCTGTGCTGGTGGCTGGGCGGGCCGGTGATGGGCGACGCGGGGGCCACGACCGCCGCCGCCGTGGCCCTGCTGGTCACCCCGCGCATCGTCTTCGCCTCCAGCCGCCGCCGGACGCTGGAGGCGCTGATGAACCAGCTTCCCGACGCGATCAGCCTCGTCGTCCGCGCCACCCGCGCCGGCATCCCGGTGTCGGAAAGCCTGCGCATGGTCGGCACCGAACTGTCCGAGCCGATCGCCCCGCTGTTCCGCCGCATCGTCGACGAGACGGCCATGGGCATCGATCTGGAGACCGTGCTGGCCCGCGCCGCCGCCAACGTCCGCCTGCCGGAGTTCCGCTTCTTCGTCGTCACCCTGCTGCTGCAGCGGGAGACCGGCGGCAACCTGACGGAGCCGCTGGAGAATCTGGCCGACATGATCCGCCAGCGCCGCCGCGTGCAGATGCGCACCCGCGCCCTGACCTCGGAGGCGCGCAGCTCGGCCGCCGTGCTGGCCGCCCTGCCCTTCCTGGCCGGCGGCGGCATGGCGATGCTGAACCCCGACTACGCGATGCGGCTGATCGACGAGCCGAGCGGCCAGATGATGCTGGCGGTGGCGGGCGGGCTGCTGCTGGTCGGCGTCGGCTCCATGCAGCTCCTCATCCGGAGGACCCTGTCATGAGCGGCGGCGTGATGGGCGGACTGATCCCGCAGCCGGTCCTTCTCGGCTTCGGCGTGCTGATGATCCTGACCGGGGTGGCCGGGCTGCGCTCCTGCGCGCTGCGCGAGCGGATGCTGGCCCGGCTGGAGCGCCTGCGCGCCGGAACCGCGCCCTCCGCCGCCCCGGAGACGGAGCGCCGGAGCCTGCTGAGCCGGGTCGGCGCCTGGCTGGCCCGCACGCCGCTGGTCGGGTCCGCCGACCGCGAGCGGATGCGCAAGAGCCTGATCGCCGCCGGCTACAACCAGCCCGGCCACCTCTATTCCCTGCTCGGCATCAAGCTGCTGTGCATCGGCGCCGGGATGGCGCTGGTCCCGGCGGCGGCGGGCGACCTGCTGCCCTCGCTGATCGGCGCGCCCGGTGCCGCGGCGCAGGTGGTGGCCGGCGCCCTGCTCGGCTGGCGGCTGCCCGATCTGGCGCTGGGCCGGATGCGCGACCGCCGTCTGGAGGAGGTGCGCAACGGCCTTCCCGACGCGCTCGACCTGCTGGTGATCTGCGGCGAGGCCGGCCTCGGCCTGGAAGCGGCGGTGGACCGCGTGGCCCGCGAGGTGGCGACCGCCTACCCGGCGCTGAGCGCCGAGCTGTCGGCCACCGCGGCGGAGATGCGCGTGCTGTCCGACCGCGGCGGCGCGCTCAACAATCTGGCCGCCCGGCTGGACATGGAGGGCGTGCGCGGGATGGCGACGACGCTGATCCAGGCGATGCGCTACGGCACGCCGCTGGCTCAGGCGCTTCGCGTCCTGGCCGGGGAGATGCGCGCCCAGCGCCTCGCCCGGTTCGAGGAGAAGGCGGCCCGCCTGCCGGTGCTGCTGACCCTGCCCATGGTGGTCTTCATCCTGCCCTGCGTCTTCATCGTCGTCGGCGGCCCCGCCATGCTCGACGTCTCGCGCAGCTTCGACAGCGCCGGGACCAGCCAGCAAACCCACTCCAACCCGCCCCCTTCCAACCCGCCCCACAGCCAGACCAAGGGAGGTCAGCCATGATCGCCACCCCGTCCCGGAAGCGCCTGTCCACGAAGCGCCTGTCCCTGGGCCGCGCCGCGGCCGCCGCCCTCCTGCTGCTGTCGGTCAGCGCCTGCGCCTCCGCGCCGGGCGGCGGGCCGGTGGGGTCGAAGAGCGGCCCGACGGCCAACGCCACGCTGGACGACAAGGCGCGCGTGCAGCTTCGCCTCGCCCGCGCCGCGCAGGAGGCGGGCAACACCGGCTCCGCGGTGCGCTTCTACCGCGCGGTGCTGGATCAGGCGCCAGGCCATGTCGGCGCCCTGCTCGGGCTCGGCGAGACCCTGTCGGAGAGCGGCTCGGCCGCCGACGCGGTGGTCGAGCTTCAGAAGGCCGCCGCCGCCGTGCCCGACAATGTGGAGGTGCAGACGGCGCTGGGCCGCGCGCTGGTCCGCGCCAACCGCCCCGCCGACGCGCTGAACCGCTTCGACGCCCTGCTGCGCCGCAACGGCGACGACCTGCGCGCCCACCTGAACCGCGGCGTCGCCCTCGACCTCGCCGGGCGGCACGCGGAGGCCCAGGGCGAATACCGCCACGTCCTGCTGGCCGAGCCGAACAACGCGGCGGCCATGGCCAACCTCGGCCTGTCGCTGGCGCTGAACGGCAGCGCGGAGGGCGTGGCGATCCTGGAAGGCCTCGTCCACGGCGGGGTCGATTCCCCCCGCGTGCGCCAGAATCTCGCGCTGGCCTATGGGCTGAAGGGCGACCTGGAGGCGGCGGCCCGCGTGGCCCGGCTCGACCTCGACGACGCCAACGTGCGCTCGAACCTGGCCTTCTACGAGACGGCGCGGCAGTTCGTCGCCTTCAAGCCGTGAGGCGGCCATGCTTAGCCGCAACCGCAGCCCCTTCCTCAGTCCCCTGCGCGACCGCCGGGGCCTGACCACGCTGGAACTGGCGATCGTCTCCCCGGCGCTGATCGCGGGCATGATCGCGCTGGCCGAGGTGTCCTACTCGCTGACCGTGGACAGTCTGCTCAACCACGCCGCCCGCGCGGCCGCCCGCAGCGGCTTCACGGGGGAGCTGGCGAGCGGCTTCACCGACCGCCGCGCCCAGGTCTGCGACACGGTGCGCCGGCTGACCTCCCGGGTGCTCGACCAGAGCCGCCTGTCGGTGCGCAGCCACAGCTACGCCTCCTTCACCACGCTGGGGCAGGTCAACGGCGGGGTTCCGCCCTCGACCTCGCTGACCGACCTGAATTGCGGTTCGACCAACTGGGACGCCAAGCAGACCGGGGCGGCCCTGGGCGGCAGCGGGCAGGTCGTCGTCTACGCGCTGCGCTACACCCAGCCGGTGCTGACCGGGCTCGGCGCCACCGTGCTGGGCCGGACGGAGCTGATCCACGAGGCCCGGCTGGCCGTGCGCAACGAGCCCTTCATGGTGGGGGAGTGACCGGCATGACGGGACATCGTCCATTCCGCCGAAACCCGTTGCGCGACCGCGGCGGCGTCGCCGCGCTGGAGATGGCGCTGCTGGCGCCGGTCCTTCTGGTGCTGGTCACCGCCACGGTGGACGTGGTGCGCTACGTCAGCATCAGCCTGACCCTGAACCGCACCGCCGCCAACGTCAGCGACATCGCCACCCAGTTCGACAAGCTGCGCGCCGGCATGACGGTGGTGAAGGGGAACGAGGTCGGCGTGCTGTTCCTCGCCGCGACGGAGGTCGCCCAGCCGCTGGATCTGATGGCCGGCGGGCAGGTGATCGTCAGCTCGGTCGCCAACATGGGCCAGGGATCGCGGGTGATGTGGCAGCAACGGGCCGGCACCGGCTCGGCCGCCAGCCACCTCGGCGCCGCGGGCGGGGTCGCCACGCTGCCTCCCGGCTTCACCCAGCAACCCGGCGACAACGCCATCTTCACCGAGCTGTTCTACCGCTTCACCCCCTATCTGCTGAGCGGACCGTGGCTCGGCAACGCCGGGACCTCCACGACGCTCTACGCCAGCGCCGTCTACCAGCCCCGGCTCGGCACGCTCACCACGCTGGAGACCGGGCCATGAGGACAGCCTTCCCGCCCGCAGCCCGCCTGCTCGCCTCCCTGCGCTCGGTGCGGCGGGACCGCCGGGGCGCCACCGCGCTGATGTTCGCCGCCGCCGCGGTGCCCCTGCTGGGCATGGTCGGGCTGGCGGTGGATTACGGACGGGCCTTCCTGGTGCAGTCGCGGCTTCAGACCGCCATCGACGCCGGGGCGCTGGCCGCCGGCAAGATGCTGAACTCCTCGGCGGACGCCCAGAAGGACATCGCCATGTTCGTCGCGGCCAACCTGCCGCCGGGCTTCCTGGGGGCGGCCATCGGCACACCGGCGGTGACCCTGGACCAGACGAACC
The DNA here is from genome assembly GCF_003119115.1 of Azospirillum sp. TSH58. Taxonomy (NCBI): domain Bacteria; kingdom Pseudomonadati; phylum Pseudomonadota; class Alphaproteobacteria; order Rhodospirillales; family Azospirillaceae; genus Azospirillum; species Azospirillum sp. TSH58. Next base: position 485,707 of record NZ_CP022366.1, on the reverse strand, counting down.
AGCGCGTCGGCGTGTCCGTCACCGCCACCCTGCCGACGACCTTCCTGCGCGTCCTGCGCGTCAACCAGCTGACCATCTCCGTCACCAACCAGGTGCAGCGCGCCAACGCCGGGCTGGAGCTGGCGCTGGTGTTGGACGTCACCGGCTCGATGGCCACCAACAACCGCATCGGGGAGCTGCGCAGCGCCGCCACCGACCTCGTCAACATCCTGTTCGGGCCGGGCAGCACGCCGCCGAAGAACCTGTGGGTCTCCATCGCCCCCTACGCGGCGGAGGTCAACATCGGCAAGACCCGGACGACCTGGCTGGCGGCGGGCAGCTACGACGCCACCAAATGGGCCTCCCAGGGCTGGCGCGGCTGCGTCCTGGCGCGGACCCAGCCGCAGGACCAGACGGACACGCCGCCGGCCTCCGCGCCCTTCAAGCCCTTCTGGTACCCGAACAACCAGTACAACGGGAACAACAACGACAACCCCTGGACCCCGAACAACATCACCGACGACGGCACCTACCGCCAGACCAACGACATGGCCGGGCCGAACCTCGGCTGCCCGCCGCCGGTCATGCCGCTGACCAACGACCGCTCGGCCCTGCTGTCCAAGATCGCCGGGCTGAAGCCGGTGAACCGCGGCGGCACGATGGCCAATCAGGGGCTTCAGGCGGGATGGTTCACCCTGTCGCCGAAATGGCGCGGCCTGTGGGGCGGCACGACGCCGAACACGCTGCCGCTCGATTACGGAACGCCGGACATGTCCAAGGCGGTCGTCCTCCTGACCGACGGCAACAACGAGTGGTACAAATACAAGCCGCAGGGCGACTACACCAGCTACCAACGCCTCAGCGACGGGCTGCTGGGCACCACCAACACCAACCAGGTGACGACGGCGATCGACAACCGCATGCTGACGCTGTGCAGCAACATGAAGGCGGCGGGGATCACCCTGTTCACCATCACCGTCGGCGACAGCGCCAGCAACGCCACCCGCACGCTCTACCAAAGCTGCGCCTCGCCCGGCCCGAACCATTATTTCGACAGCCCGACGCCGGCGGACCTGCAGACGGTGTTCCGCACCATCGCCGGCCAGCTCAGCAACCTGCGGATCATCCGCTGAACGGCCAGCGCTGAACGGCCGGCGCTGAACGATAGGCGCCGAACGGCCGACACCATGGCCGGGGGCGGTATGGCGGAGACGGCGGTTTATGACCTATTGCGCATTGGTCCACCGTCGCCCGATGGGCTACAGGATTCAGGACCGTGCAGACAAGAGGCCCGCCCGTCATGTCCCAGACCTTTCATGTGATCGTTGCCGAGGACGACCCCGTCGTCGCGGTCACCATTGCCGAAACCCTGGAGGAGCGCGGCTTCCGCGTGACCATCGGGCGCAACGGGTTCGATGCCTTCAAGATCGACCAGAACGATCCCGCCGACATCCTGATCACGGACCTGCGCATGCCGCATTTCGACGGCACCAGCCTGATCGCCCGCATGCAGGAGCAGCGCCCCGAGCTGCCCATCCTGGTCACCACCGGCTACAGCGACAACCTGCCCAAGGAGGAGCCGGGCCAGCTCTCCGTCGTCCAGAAGCCCTTCTCCGAGGACAGCATCGTCCGGGCGGTGCAGAGCCTGCTCGGGGTCGCCTGAACGGAGCCGGGCGGAGGTTGCGGAAAAAATTCGCCGTCCGGTGAAGTTCCTGCTTGCGCTGCGCCGCTGGGACCCGTATAAGCCGGCCTCCGTTCCGGATTAGCTCAGTCGGTAGAGCAGCGGACTGTTAATCCGCGTGTCGCTGGTTCGAGTCCAGCATCCGGAGCCATATTGCGGGTGTAGCTCAGTTGGTTAGAGCGCCGGCCTGTCACGCCGGAGGCCGCGGGTTCAAGTCCCGTCACTCGCGCCACATTGCGGGCGTAGCTCAGGGGTAGAGCACAACCTTGCCAAGGTTGGGGTCGAGGGTTCGAATCCCTTCGCCCGCTCCAGTTTCGGGGCACGACAGTGTCTACAGGGGCCGCTTGTTCATCAAGCGGCCCCTTGTCGTTTTGGGCATCGTTGGCGCCAAACCGTTCCACTCCATCCCGCTCAGCCGAAATAGGCCGACGGCGTCACGCCCAGCGTGCGCTTGAACAGGGCGATGAAGGCGCTGACACTGTCGTAGCCGAGGTCGATGGCGACGGTCGTCACCGGCACGCCCTCGGCCAGCATCTCCAGCGCGCGCATCAAGCGCGCCCGCTGCCGCCACGCGGTGTAGCTGTGGCCGGTCTCCGCCACGAAGCGGCGGCTCAGCGTGCGCTCGGACACGCCCGCCCACGCGGCCCAGGCGTCCATGCCCCGCCGATCCCCGGGATCATCGAGCAAGGCCCGCGCGATCCGGAGAAGGCGCGGATCGCGTGGCATGGGGAGGTTGAAGGGCTCGACGGGCGAGGCCCTGAGTTCATCGAGGAGGACCATGGCCAGGCGCCATTGCGCCTCGTCCATGTCCCGCCCCTGCCATCCGGAGGCACGGATCACCGCTTCGCGCAACAAACCGGACGCCTTGATCATGCAGGGCTGGTCCGGCAGCGTCGCGCAGGCGGCCTCCGCGACGTAGCAGCTCCATCCCTCGACGGCGCCGTGGGTGTAGCCACGGTGCGGCTGGTGGGGCGGAAGCCAGACCGCGTGGTCGGCGGGAACGACCCATGTGCCCGTCTCCGTGCCGATGGTGAGCAGGCCGCGGCGCAGGCCGGAGAGTTGGCCGCGCGGGTGGCTGTGCAGTCCCAGTTCGCGATGCTCGGCCTGCGTCTCGTAGATGGCGACGATGATCGGCTCGCACGCATCACTCGCGGCGAAGGCGAACCTTTCCTCGGACATGGCGTCAACCCGCTATCGATTGGCTTCCATAGCTTAGCGCTGCCTCCTGCACGTTGCTAGCCTGCTCCCGACAGGAGAAAGCCATGCCCCAGCAGAATTCCCCCTCCCCCACGCCCGACCTCGACCGGCTCTACGACCCGCCGATGGAGCATGTCCAGAAGGCGGTCATGACGGAGTTGATCTCCTTCCACGCCGACTATCTTGCCAAGGCCACCTTCTTCTGCCTCGCGACCGGCCGCGCCACGGGTCTGGACGCCTCGCCGCGCGGCGGCCCGCCGGGGTTCGTCAGGATGCTCGACTCCAAGACGGTCGCCTTCGCCGATTGGCCGGGCAACAACCGGATCGAGTCCATGCGCAATCTGCTGGAGGACGACCGGCTGGGAATGCTGTTCCTGTTCCCCGGTCTGGACGTCTTCATGCGGATCAACGGGCACGGCCGCGTCTCGGACGACGCGGATCTCCGCGCCAGCCTCGCCGAGGGGGCCAAAATCCCCAAGACGGCCATCGTCGTGAGCGTGGACGAGGTGCTGTTCCACTGCGGCAAGGCGGTGAACCGGGCCAAGCTGTGGGCGCCGGATTCACGGATCGGGCGCGGCGTGCTCCCGACCCCCGGCCAGATGCTCGCCGCCATGACGAAACAGGACGCCTCCGCTGCCGCCGCCATCGACGCGCACTACGACCATGCGATGCGAAACGACCTCTACGGCTGAGGCCAGAGCAGGAGGCCGGCGATTGCCCCCTTGTCCCCTCCCCCGCTCCGCGGGGGAGGGTTAGGGTGGGGGCCCGTGCCGACACCCCAGGCACAACAAACACAACGAAAAGCCGGCGCTTCCCACAGGGAAAAGCGCCGGCTTTGTCGTTCATGAAGCCGATTGTCAAGTGTGTTTGAAGCCTGCTGCGTCCACGTCCTGGCTGGCGTGGCGTGTGCCGTGGTGACCTGGCGGCGACCTACTCTCCCACGTCTTAAGACGCAGTACCATCGGCGCTGAGGCGTTTCACGGCCGAGTTCGGAATGGGATCGGGTGTTGGGAGCCTCGCCATGACCACCAGGTCACCAAGGCACACGCGAACCATCCGGACTGGACGGCAGAGGTGTCAATGATCGAGGACGTTCTTGCATTCTTGCGGTGTTGGCTCGTGCGCCCAGGGCTTGCCGCTGCGCGCGGGCCGCCTGCTGGGAAGGATCAAGCCGATCGAGCGATTAGTAAGGCTCAGCTTCAGGCGTTGCCGCCCGTCCACATGCCTCCTATCGACGTGATGGTCTGTCACGGCTCTCAAGGGAGTTCTGGTTTAGAGGTGGGTTTCCCGCTTAGATGCTTTCAGCGGTTATCCCGTCCATACTTAGCTACCCGGCCATGCCACTGGCGTGACAACCGGTGCACCAGAGGTATGTCCATCCCGGTCCTCTCGTACTAGGGACAGATCCTCGCAAAACTCCGACACCCACGGCAGATAGGGACCGAACTGTCTCACGACGTTCTAAACCCAGCTCACGTACCACTTTAATCGGCGAACAGCCGAACCCTTGGGACCTGCTCCAGCCCCAGGATGTGATGAGCCGACATCGAGGTGCCAAACGACTCCGTCGATATGGACTCTTGGGAGTCATCAGCCTGTTATCCCCGGCGTACCTTTTATCCGTTGAGCGATGGCCCGTCCACATGGAACCACCGGATCACTATGGCCGACTTTCGTCTCTGCTCGACTTGTCTGTCTTGCAGTCAGGCGGGCTTATGCCATTGCACTCGTCGAGCGATTTCCGACCGCTCTGAGCCCACCATCGCGCGCCTCCGTTACACTTTGGGAGGCGACCGCCCCAGTCAAACTACCCGCCATGCAGGGTCCCGGCTCCGGATCAACGGAGCGCGGTTAGATGCCAGAGACCTCAAGGGTGGTATTTCAAGGTTGGCTCCGCCCGAGCTGGCGCCCGGGTTTCCTAGCCTCCCACCTATCCTACACATGAGATCCCTAGCACCACTGCAAAGCTGTAGTAAAGGTGCACGGGGTCTTTCCGTCTGACCGCGGGTACTCCGCATCTTCACGGAGAGTTCAATTTCGCTGAGTTGGTGTTGGAGACAGCGGGGAAGTCGTTACGCCATTCGTGCAGGTCGGAACTTACCCGACAAGGAATTTCGCTACCTTAGGACCGTTATAGTTACGGCCGCCGTTTACCGGGGCTTCAATTCGGAGCGTGAACCCCTCCTCTTAACCTTCCGGCACCGGGCAGGCGTCAGACCCTATACGTCGCCTTGTACGGCTTCGCAGAGCCCTGTGTTTTTAGTAAACAGTCGCCACCCCCTGGTCTGTGCCCCCCGCCCGCGCTTGCGCACGAACGGGGCCCTCTTCTTCCGAAGTTACGAGGGCAATTTGCCGAGTTCCTTCAACACCATTCTCTCAAGCGCCTGGGTATACTCTACCAGTCCACCTGTGTCGGTTTGGGGTACGGTCTGATGCGGGGGCTGTTTCCTGGAACGGGTCCCCAGCCGGGCCAATCCGATAAGGCCCGACACGCTTTCCCATTCGTCACACACCCGCTGGCCCACGAATATTAACGTGGTTCCCATCGACTACGCCTTTCGGCCTCGCCTTAGGGGCCGGCTCACCCTGCGTGGATTAACCTTGCGCAGGAACCCTTGGACTTTCGGCGACAGTGTTTCTCACACTGTTTGTCGCTACTCATGTCAGCATTCTCACTTCCGATACCTCCAGGCGGCCTCACGGACACCCTTCACAGGCTTACGGAACGCTCCGCTACCACGCGCCTTTCGGCGCATCCGCAGCTTCGGTACACGGCTTGAGCCCCGATACATTTTCGGCGCAGGCCGGCTTAACTAGACCAGTGAGCTATTACGCTTTCTTTAAAGGATG